>JAQIBZ010000102.1 GCA_027858815.1 Desulfobacteraceae bacterium | reverse complement strand
AAGTATATTCAGAAACAAGCGTTCTGGATATTATCCGGCAGTGTATTAAGTATTATAAGGCCAACAGTCAAAACGGCGAACGGTTTGCGGAACTGGTTGCAAAGGATAAATCGTTTTTTGGGGAGTTGGGCCGGAATTAATCCGGACCATCGGAAAATAGCATAATATTTAAAAACTCATCATCATTCTTCATTTTTAGGACATACAATATTTTGATATCGGGTTTATGACTTCTTTTGAAAAAGCCTTTGACTATCTATTGTATCCTTCAGTGGTGATTGAATTTTGACTCAGATCAACCGATGCAACTCACAATTCAAGATGTGACATCATTCGCATTTGAAACAACATTCAGCGGAAAGGAATATGCAGAGAAAATCAGAAACTGGAAATCAAAAAAATACGAAGTGATAATTTATTACCTTAAACTTCCGTCAGTTAATTTGGCAATTGAGCGCGTGAAATTAAGAGTTTCTCAGGGAGGCCACAATGTGCCGGAGAATGTTATAAGACGCCGCTATGATCGGAGTTGGGAAAATTTTCAACATATTTATAAGCAATTGGTCGATTCCTGGACGATCTTTGATACTTCCGGGAAAGTACCAGAAATTTTAGAAGAGTCAGGGAATAATTAATGAAAAAATATCATAAATACTCAATGTTAGGACTAAAAGCGCTTCAACGTGCCGCAGTAAAAGTAGCTGAAGACGCAAAAAAAAATAATTATAAAATACCTGTTTGGCAAAATGGTAAAATCGAATTTGTGGTTCCTGAAATCATCACGAACCACACTGGTTCTCCTGATAACAAAGTGGAGAGAATCTGAAATATTCAATAGCCAGCCGAAATTTTTTCAAAAATTCGGTAAAAATTCTTAATCAAGATATGGTATCCTTTCAATGTAAAGAATACTGATTTCGATTATCGACAAGATGTACTCCTCAAAATTGCTACAATACTGCCGTTTTGAACCATTCGGGTATCTGTGGTTTGTCAAATAAACGCAAAGAAATAAGTATGGCGTCCCCCGATTCTACTGAAGTTTTGTAAAGGAATCACAAAATTTGAATTTTAACTCAGATCAACCGATGCAACTCACAATTCAAGATGTGACACCATTCCACACTCTATATTTCCCAGCATCAATATACGGTTAAGACATCAATGCCCGATTAATCAGCATACAGATCCATATCGGGATAAAGTTTAACTGCGCATTCCTTACAAATGCCGTGGCTGAATTGAGCTTTAGTGTGAGCTGCAATATATTCTTCAATTTGAATCCAATCCCCATTGGCATCACGAATTTTTTTACAATTCGAGCAAATAGGAATTAGTACCTCCCTAAGGGTATTTCGAGCAAATTCTATTACATCTTTATTAACTTTCAAAATTTTTTCAAAATGAAAAGTGCTCTCATATCCATTACATTCTTTATTGTATGATACATTATCTAAGATTATGGTTTGGTTGATTTCTGACAGAGAATGCAAAATAATCGACCACAAGGGACACGGCGGTGTACCTCTTTCCCAAGCGCCTTGTTCTTCCCATACGCCACCGGCATATTGATTTGTTTCCAACATCCAATATTTATTTGGTCCTACTTCATTTAATTCAACGTGAGAGTAGAATCCATATGATGTGAACACTTTAATGATGCTACAGTATCTTTGCCATGGATTTTCCTCGATAAACGCTATCCCCAATTTCTGTTTGAGAAATTTCAAGAAATAACTTCCAATCGCAGAATACATTGCCACCTCGCCTTTTTTACCAAAAAGCGTGTGGCAAACTTCACCTAATCCATATAGATACCCTTCTAATAGTTCTGGCAATTGGTTTTTTTCTTCTGGACCATCAAACGTTATCATCCACTCACCTCTTTCAAAGGTTTAAGGTTTTGCTCATTTTCACAAGAAGCTCAACGTGTTTGGTGTCACATCTTGAATTGTGAATTATGACTTTAAACCCAAAAGTTTGGTGACGTTGTTAACAAATTACACAAACTCACGTCTCTTCAACACCGGCGGTTATCCGATTTTTCATTAACCGTCGTTTCATTTTTGGTGGATTACGCTTCGCTAATCCACCCTACGGTCTATGAACTGGATTTGTTTGTTTTGAGAAGTCATTATTTACCACAACATTTTTTATATTTCTTACCGCTGCCGCACGGGCATGGATCATTTCTGCCGACTTTAGACTTATCCTGAACCACAGGTGTTTTAGGAATCTGGAATCTGGGGTCGGACCACGCCAATCCCTTTATTAACAAGCATCTTACTGCTAAATAAGGGTGTTTTCAGGGGCTATATTGCCTTTTTCACCATCAAAAAGAGGGTTATAGGATTCTGTTTTCTCACGGATTTGAAAGGTCTGCCCCTTTTCTATAATTTTGTGACCTTTTACCCGCGAACCCAATTGTGATAATATCTCAGTTGTAAATGTATTGCTCCCGACGGCGATACTTTCACTCCATCTGCGTTCTCTCCTGATAACATGAGTTGCCAATGCACCCTCAACCCATTTTCTATGGGCCGCCTGAAAGGTATCAAATGTTGTTATAACCGGCCAATTCTCCAAGTTTCTCATAATCAATCAATATATTTTTTCGTCGCGGGTTTTTAAATTTCATTATAGCCGCACCAGTACCATTGAGAAGGGTGGTTAATCATTCCGGCTCTCACCATATTCAAATCAATATAGACAAGACACTGCCGGAGATGTTCACCGGTTTCAACAGCAGTTGCATGATAACGGTCCTGCCAGAAAGCGCCTTTTTTCTTATATTGTACTCCTGTCCGATCCTTCCGGCCAATAATTGAACCGACTTATAATGTCTATTTGCTCTTGCCACTTTCTTTTCCTATATTGCTCTTTTGGGGGCTAAAAAGTTGATTATTGGCACGTCTGAAGGCCTTATTTGCCAGGTATTTTCTATAATAATGGGTACTTAGTGTGGTCCGACCCCAATCTGCTTTGAGATTTTTCTTTTCTCTTATCTATTCCCTAAACTAAGTTGTTTGAAGATTATGTCAAATACTGTTATTTTATTTTAATTCAAAAGTTTTAAGATTAAACACATTAGAATTATAAATCGAATTTTACATTATGTCTAAAGATATTCCGATTAAAGAAATTGTCATCGAGTGGCACTTTGAACCGAAAGATTACTTTGAGGAAAAGGTGCTTATTGAATATGAGGATTTCAATATCATTATTGACTCAGGGAATGCCGAGGCAAGAATACCTCCAAAATATTTTAACTCTATTGATGTTTTCATTGATAAATTAACTCATGACCTTGAATCTCATTTTCTGGGAGCACAAGTTATATCTCATCAAACGTATAAATTATCCGATCCTAAAAGATACGATTTAAGGGAAGATGGCGGGAAAAATATGTATGTTAAGGCAGGTCCCTTTGTCGGTACAGGTTCGTTCGGACAAGTTGAATGGTCAATTAAAGATTCAAAAGGCAATATAATAAGAAGTTCCAAGAGAGAGAGAATAGATAAAAAAAAATGGTTTGCTGAAGCATCAACTAAATACCGAATTGAAGACAAAGTATTAGATCAGATGCTTAAAAGTTATGCTGTTTCAGTGTCAGATCCTATGAATGAATTGATTCATCTATATGAAATTAGAGAAGCAGCATGCGCAAAATTTGGACGAGATAAAATTACTCAAAAATCTTTAAATATTACTCATACTGATTGGAATTTTTTGGGACGCATAGCGAATCATGAACCTTTCATTCAAGGGCGTCATAGAGGCCAAAACCCCGGTAAATTAAGGGATGCTTCACAAAAGGAATTACAGCAAGCTCGTGAAGTCGCTAAAAAAATCATTGAGCAATATATGAAACATTTAGAAAAACAATCAGACCTATAAGCGCAGTCAGTATTCATCATTTTAGCGGAATACCATATCTTGATATCAGGTATATAAATTAATTTGAAAAAAACTTTGGATCGCTATTGTATTGTTTAATGGACATGAAAGTTTTAATGCTGATCACTAATGCAGTGATATGTAATATTGTTTTTTCACAGATATTAACAATCCCCTGAAATATAAAAATCAAATATGTTAGACCGTCAAGCTCTCGAAACACCAGTCTTTGGTTCCATAATTTTTTTTACGGTTAATTTAATTCGATCGACTGCCAGGTAAAGCATGGGCACGTAGGCCAGGGTAAGAAAAGTAGAAATAATCAGACCGGCAATAGCCACTACTGCCAACGGAGACAACCTTTCCAGTCCCACAGCCATTTCAGCGGCAATCGGCAACATCCCGGCAATGGTGCTTAAGGCCGTCATTAAAATAGGCCGCGTCCGCCGGCGAATCGCTTCTTCAATGGCCGTATGAATGTCCGCACCATTGGCGCGTGCAGTTTCAATAAAATCGACCAGCAGGATGGAGTTGTTCACCACGATGCCGGACAGCAGGATCATGCCCATAGCAGCCGGCATGCATAAATGCCGTTCCAAAAGCAGCATACCCCAGGGCACGCCGATAAAGGCCAGCGGAATTGCGCTCATGATAATTAAAGGATGCAGGTATGATTTAAAGGTAATCACTAAAGAAAAATACAGAAAAATAAGCGCCAGCGCCATTGCGCTGCCGAGATTACCAAAACTTTCATGCATTTGTCTGATTTCCCCCTCCTGGCTGAGCGTATAACCACCAGGAAGTTTCAAGTCAGACAACACGGCAGATACCTGATCCTGAAGATGGGTAATGGCCGTTTTCGCACGATATCCCCGAATATTAACAACCGGCAAAAGATTTTGACGGGTGATCTTTGACTGGCGCCAGACCGGTCGGATTTGGGCGATCTCTTTGAGCGGAACGGTGCCTGCCGACCCCGGAACCTGCAATACCGAGAGGTCTCCAACGGTATTCATAGCGTTCTGATCAAAACGGAGCCGGATATCGTAACCGTCTTCACCGGGAATACTGAATTGTGATGCGATGATTCCGGTCGTTGCCGTCATCACTGTCCTGGAAACGTCATTGGGCGAAATACCGAATCGGGCCAGTTTTGTTTCGTCAAGATCAATGGCAATTTCCTGTTTTGACCAGTCCCATGAGCGGGATATGGATGTCAGTCCCCTGACCTGATAAAGACGGGTACTCACCTCATCGGCAAGCTGGTCCAGAATCTTCGGGTCAGGGCCGGAAATCATGACATCAATCGGCGCTGCAATCGAAGACAAGGGCGTTGCGCCGTAGTCATACACATTAAACCGCTTCAGGCCGGGTATGTCCCGGAATACTTCACGAAGGCCTGCTTCTATTTCCCATATGGAATCATTGCGTTCAAACCGGTTTTGAAAATGGACGGTGATCAGTCCTTCCTGTGAGGTGCGATCGGCGCCGAAACTGATGACATTGGGTTCGGCCCCCACGATCGTTGCCATGCGGACGAAACCCGGCACCTGTTTAATAAGATGCTCGATATTTTCCACCACCATTGCTGTCTGCGCAATGGTGCTGTTCGGCCAGGTTTCAAATTCAATTTTAACAATCCCGGTATCCATGGCCGGCATCAGATCCCGCCCGGCAAGCGGTATTTGCCGTAAACTGATCAGCAGCAGGCCGATCAGGACCGGCAGGATCAACAGGCCCCATTTCGAACTTGCCATGCGAAAACTCCGGATAAAAAATTGCTGAAGCGGGGTAATCCAGAATTCACAAAAACGCTGGAGTAAGATTTCGAGCCGATTTGCCTGATGGCCGGATTTCATGAGTTTCGGCGCCAGCAACGGAATCACCGTAACGGATACCACAAATGACGCCAGAAGCGCCAGAGACAGCACCACCGTCAGGGGCCGAAGGATCTTCTGGGAATATCCGCCCACAAACATAATCGGCACCAGAACCGTCAGCGTTGTGATGGTACCGGCAAAGTCTGCGAGAAATATTTCCTTTGTGCCGTCAACAGACGCCTGGAAAAGGGATTTGTCTCCCGGGGCGGCGTGCCGGTCTATATTTTCAATTACCACAATGGCATCATCCACCAGAAGACCGACGGCAAGAATAATGGCTGTCATGGTGACGATGTTGAGTTCATAATGGATGAGCTTCATGCCGGCAAATGTCAGCAGGAATGTAAACGGAATGGAGATGGCGGCTAAAAGTGTTGTTCGCATGCGGGCAATAATCAGGAAAATAACGGCAACCGTTAAAATGACGGAATCGCGAAGAGAGGTAAGCAGATTGGATACGGATGTATGGATCAGTTCGCCCTGTGTGTCAGCGACTTCGAACATCAGGTCCGGGAAAGCCGCGCGCACGTCCGGCAGAACTGTGTTTAAAGCGTCGAGCGTTGTTGTGACATTACCGCCTTCTGTGCGAAGAATGTTAATACCGATGGCCGGTGTGCCGCTTCCATGAAAAAATGAACGCCGCTGCTCATGGGATGTGGCGATATCGGCAATATCACGCAGGTAAACGGCACTGCCCTCGCTTTGCCCGATAACAATATCACCCAGTTCATGCCGTTGGGAACGTTCCCCCTGGATTTTAATCATCAGCTCATCTGTTTTTCGGATCAGCAGTCCGCTGGGGATATTCCGGTTTTGAGCGGATATGGCGGAAATGACATTTTCGATTGAAAATCCGAATCCGGCCAGCCGGTCTTGATCGATATTTAAACTGATCTCCGGAACGTACCCGCCGAACACCTCAACATCTGCAATATCCGAAACCCGAAGAAACGCTTCCTGGATTTCATTGTCACATAATTGCCGGACCTTTGACAGCGTCAGAAACGATTCCGGTTTTGGAAAAACAGCCAGGGTCATTACCTGTGCCGTGGCATCGCTGATCCGAAAAATTCGCGGAGCCAGCATTTCCGACGGCAGGTTCGGCATAATTCGGTTTAAGGCGGCATTCACATCTGTGACCGCCGCATCCAGGCTTTTGGCATAATCAAATTCTACTTTTACGGCAGCGGTTTCATCCCGAACAGTGGATTTGATGCTCCGGGATTTATCCAGCGTAGCCATTTCTTTTTCCACCTGCCTGGAAATTTTATCCGCCATATCTTCGGCAGACGCACCGGGCCAGGTTAACAGGATCGATACCTGGGGGTAATTGGAATCAGGAAAAAGATTCAACGGCAGGGTTTTAAAGCCGATAAAACCGAATGCCACCCCAAGAAGGATCAAAGCGGTTACCGCATGCGGTCGGTTGAGATAGGCGGATATCCAGTTCATTTATCCTCTCCGAAAATCGGCACAATACGCCCATGACGGCTTACCTGCAAAAGCATGGATTCCGGACCGGCAGCCAGCTTGCTCCCGGAGCTTATGTCACCTTCAATAACGGCTTGATCATGATTACGCCCGAGAATCTGCACGAAAACAGGACGGATGCTCTGATTCTCCTGGATTTCAAACACCAACGAACCGGTTTCCTGCTCCAGAATACAGTCAGACGAAACAACAAGGCCCCGGGGCACTTCAATGATCAGGTCAACTCCGACAGTGCCGTAAGTCGGCAACCCGAAGGGCCGTCTTGAAACACGGATTTCCACAGTCGCCAGATTCCCGACAGTAATGGCCGGATGAATTCGGTAAACAACGGCATCCATTGCATTAACGGCACCCATGGCATTAACCCCTTGAATCAATTGAAGCGGCATATCCGGCGATATTCGAGTGGCGGTTTCCTGGGGCACGTGAACAAGGACTTTATATCCCTGTTGGGTGTCTTCAATCCTTAATACAGGGGTTCCGGGCATGACCATGTCGCCAAAATCTTTCATGCGCTCTGTAACAACACCGTCAAAAAGAGACCGAATACGGGAAAATGACAGGGAAACATTTGCAGCTTCAAGTTCCTGTTTTAATCGCCCAACGCGTGAGAATGCCAGTTCATAAGCAAGATTGGCTTCATCTAAAGACTCTCTGGGAATAACTTTATTTTTGCTTAACTCTTTACGCCGGTTCAGCATCTTTTTTTTGACTTCAAGTTCTTCTCGTGCCCCGGCCAGTTCCGCTTCCAAAGCGCTTTTTTGATTGCCCGGCAATCGATCGTCAATTTCAGCCACTGATTCTCCAGCCACAAGCCGGTCGCCCACATCCTTATGGATGGCTATGAGATATCCGGTTGTCTGAGCGGAAAGGACCGCTTCGACCACGGGCTCAATGGTACCCAGATAATGATCGGTTACCGGGAGATTGCCGCTGATGGCTGTTCTGATATGAACGGGAATGGGACGAATCAATGGCAGCGCCAGGTTGGCCAGTTCAGCCTTGCGGTGACGAACCAGCATGATCGCGGCAGCGATTAAAGTAATTCCGATTATAATCAACATTGTGTGTTTGACGTTTTTTTTCATTTTAGAGCGTTGTCCCTTCTTAAATATGCGTTCCATGAATTGCTGAATTCAACAAACACAACTGCCTTTTGTTTTCTCTGCATTTTTTTCCCATATTTCTATGCGGTGTCCTTCCGGATCAAAAAGATAAAATGTTCGGGCATTCCATGGATGTTGGCGGATTTCCGTCGGTTTTAAGCCGACTTTTTCCATGTCTTCCCACACGGTCTCAATATCTTCAATTTCCAATGCTAAAGTGATGCCTTTGCCCCTACAACTTTTGATGGAAGCTCTTTTTTCATCGGCAATGCTCACTCTTGAAGCCGGGTTTAAAGTAAATTCCACAAACCAGTCGCTGAAGAAAGTGACAGGTAGTTGTAAGAGGTCCTTATAAAAACAAACGGTTTGTTCCCATTTATTACAATAGAGAATCATATTGGTTGTTTTCAGTTTAATATCCATCACCTATATAAATCCATTTTCCTTGTGTTTTTGTGCAATCATTGTCGCCAGATTATCCAGTGACTTAAGGACATCGGTTTTAGGAACCCCTTTACAAAGCACAGGATCCAGAATTTCGACTTTGAGGTTGGGAATCAAGGCTGCAAGTGTTTCCACGGTCTTTCCTCCCCAGCCATAAGATCCGATGATGGAAAGAAATTTTGTATTGGGCCGCAGTGCATTTGCCAAAATGACGCTATAGGCTGCATATGGATGGGGACCTGCCAGGATGGTGGGGGTACCGACAACAATTGTTGCCGCATCAACCAAAGCCATGGCAAGTTTGCCGATATCTGTTACCGTCAGGTTAAACAGCTCCACCCGAACCCCTTTTTCCACAAGCGCGGCCACAAGATGCTCAACCATCAGTTTCGTGCTTTCGTGCATGCTTACGTAAGGCAGAACCACTGTGTTGCGTGGGGCACCCAATGTCCAGTCACGGTAGGCATCAAGAATAAATTCCGGGTTTGGAAATACCTGTCCGTGCCCGGGAGCGATTATTTCCAAATCGTAAGGTGCGAGTTTCTCCAGATTCTTTTTGATTATGCTCCTAAAGGGCATCATAATCTCGGCATAATAGCGTTTGGCCGCCTCATATACGCGTCCCTCATCTGTTACAAAAAGATCCGTTGTTGCAATATGGGAACCAAAGAAATCACAACTGAACAGAATCTTGTCTTCCTCCAGATATGTCACCATAGTCTCGGGCCAGTGAACCCAGGGACAATAGATAAACTTCAAAGTCTTATCCCCGAGAGACAGGGTTTCGCCGTCATCAACGGTTATAAAAACATCATCAGGTATTTTAAGCAGATCAATAAGCAGACCCTTTGCTTTGGGAGTGGAAATGAGCTTTGCATTAGGATATTTTTCAAGAACCAAAGGAATTGTTCCTGAATGATCCTGTTCCGCATGTTGAGAGACAATGTAATCGATCTTAGAGACGCCCTCAAGCTGGGCCATCAGTTCATCGGCCATGGGCGGGTCAACTGTATCCAGCAAAACAGTCTTCTCGCTTCCTTCAATAAGATAAGCGTTATAGCTGGTTCCGTCCGGAAGGGGAATAAGCGAGTCAAACAA
>JAQIBZ010000046.1 GCA_027858815.1 Desulfobacteraceae bacterium | reverse complement strand
GGCTTATAGATACCCACTCCCCGCCTGCGCGGGGACAAGCTTTTTAGTGGGTATGACGACTTCGAGGCAATCGACGACAATTAAGAGTTCTGTCATTCCCGAGTAGTCGGGAATCCAGTGTTATTTTAACGGGTAATCGAATGATTTCAAACAACTTAATCGAAATGGATAACCAGATATTTCAATATTTCCTTGACATTCGATAGGAATCCTTATTATCAGTTATGTTAATATTTAGCCTACCTAAATATTAACATAGCTGATAAATAAAAATACTTTTTAAAATTATCCGCATATATGGGGGGATTAATAAAATGACGATACCTGAAGATCCATTGGCGCAGGCTGCTTTTATCATGTCTACGGGTAAAATGATCCGGGACAGGACCCTGCGTTTGCAGAGCTGTCATGTGGAACAAAAAACCTCCCGGGTGAAGTTCAGTGAGTTGACCATGGCCCAGTCCATTGCCATTATGGCGATCAAAGAACATGAACCCATGTCTGTTAACGAGCTGGCGAGCCATCTGTCGGTTTCCGCGCCATCGGCTTCTGCCATGGTGGACCGGCTGGTGGACCGGCATCTGCTAACCCGCGAAACCGACCCGGCTGACCGACGCAAGGTAATCATCCGTCTGTCACCGGAAGCAATGGACGATTATAATAATATTTATAATGTGATTTCCCAGGATTTTTTAAATCTGGTTGACAAAGTGGGACCGGAAACCGCCAGAAAATGGTGTGAAGTCCTGGTGGAAGTGAAAAAAGTGATTCTCACCGAGCCGCTTGCAAAACCGCACTCTTCAGAAAAAAAAGGAGCCGGGAAATGAAAAAGATAAAAATAGACGTCACTGCAAAAAATGTTCTTTTTCGCATTATTGCCTGCGCAGGGGTCCTGTTTATCGGCATTGGCGGAATGACACTTTTGGCATCAATGAAAAAACCGCCGACTGAGGCAAAACCGGAGGAACTGGTCCTGAAAGTAGACGCGCTGGAAGCCGGGCTGGAAAATGTCACGGTTGTCATATCCGGATATGGTGAGGTGCAGCCCTTAAACAGTGTCTCCATTTCACCTGAAGTGGCGGGTCGTGTGGTATCCATCCATCCCCGACTGGAGCCCGGTGAAGTGATCAATCAAGGTGAACTTCTATTTGGGGTGGACAGTAGCAATTACCAGGCAGCCCATGACGAGGCCGCCGCCAATATGGCGCAGCTTAAAAGTACCATCAAGCGGCTCACGACCCGATTTCAAACTGACCGAGACCGTCTGAAAACCATTAAACGGAGCCGGGATCTGGCCCGAGCCGAATTTGATCGTTCGAAAAAGCTGTTCACTGAACATCACGTGGGCACCCGGTCGGGTGTGGATACGATGGAGCGCTCCTATAACGGGGCTGCAGACCAGGCCGACCAGATGGAACAAGCTGTGACCATTTATCCGTTCCAGATCCAAGAGGCCGAAAGTGCGCTGGCTGCCGCCCGTGCCCGTTTGGCGCTGACTAAAATAAATCTTGATCGCTGCAGCGTGATAGCCCCGTTTGACGGCCGGGTCAAAATGGTTGCCGTTGAATCGGGCCAGTATGTGTCTCCCGGTCAGCCGGTGCTCACCCTGGCAGATGACAGCATCCTGGAAATACTGGTTCCCCTGGATAGCCGGGACGCCCGAAAATGGCTTACATTTGAAGATGCGGATTCCAGTGAAACCGGTGCCTGGTTTAGCCACCTGAAAGATGAACAGGTCTCGATCCGATGGACAGAAGAGCGAGACGATCACTCCTGGACCGGTATCCTGCACCGGGTGGTCGCGTTCGACCCCCGAACCCGCTCGCTTACCGTGGCCATTCGTATTCCATCCGCGTCTGCTGTCAGCGGCAATAGTTCTGATAACTCCGGGCTGCCGCTGGTTGAGGGCATGTTCTGTCAGGTGGAAATCCCCGGTCGTATCCTTTCAGATGTCATCCGGGTACCCCGGTGGGCAGTCAGTTTCAAGGATACCGTTTATATATCAAAAGACAGCCGGCTTAAAACCGTGCCGGTGACCGTGGCCCACAAGACAGGCGATGATATTTTCATCTCAGAGGGGCTGGCTCCCACGGATATCGTGATTACCACACGGCTGGTTGATCCGCTGGAACATACGCTGCTCAAAGTGACCCTTGCCGGTGAGGAGGGCTAATCATCATGAAAAACATACTGGCAGCGTTTGCCCGTAATACGGTTTTTGCCAACATTGTGCTGGTTCTGATCTTTGTTGCCGGTACCATTGCCGCTTCAACCATGATCCGGGAAATTTTTCCCGAGTTCTCCCTTGATATGATCACCATCAGTGTCCCTTATCCCGGCGCTGACCCCGAAGAAGTGGAGGAAGGGATCAGCCGAAAGATAGAAGAGGCTGTTGAGAGCATCGAGGGGATCAAGCTCTACACCACAAAATCGAGAGAGAATGTCGGCACCACACTTATCGAGATTAAGGAAGGACAGGATACCGACGAGGTGTACGACAAGATTCGCAGCAAGGTGGACGCCATTTCCACTTTTCCGGTGGATGCGGAAAAGCCGATTATATCCGAGCTGACGGTCAAAGATCCTGTAGTACTTTTGTATGTTGCCGGAGATATGAGTGAACGCCGGCTTAAGGAATGGTCCGAAAGAATCAAGGATAAACTCCAGGCACTCGATTCTGTCTCTCAGGTGGCTACATTCGGTGCGCGGGATTATGAAATAGGGATCGAGGTTTCGGAAGAACGACTGCGCGAATATAACCTGAGTTTCGACCAGGTCGCATCCGCCGTCCGCAGAAGCAACCTGAACCTGACCGGCGGCACCATAAGGACCGAAGGCGAGGATATCCGCGTGCGGACCATGGGACGAAAATACACGGATAAGGAGTTTTCCAAAATCGTGATTCTGGCCACACCCGGCGGGGATATCATCACCCTCGACCGATTGGCCGCCATCCGGGACGGGTTCACGGAAGACCCCATCAGCGGCAGAATTAACGGGGAACCCGCCGTCATGGTTATCGTGTACAAGACCAAGGAAGAGGATGCCCTTAAAATCTCGGAAGATGTTCAGGATTTTGTCAGAAAACAGCAGGATGTCCTCCCTCAGGGCGTGAGTTTTCATACACTCTATGACAATACGGAGATGCTCAGAAAACGCATTAATCTGCTGCTGAAAAACGGATTTTTCGGGTTGATTATTGTCTTTACAACGCTGTGGTTATTCCTGGACCGGCGGCTTTCGTTCTGGGGGGGCATGGGGGTTCCCATTTCCATTGCCGGGGCCCTTGCCATCCTCTGGATGATCGGCGGAACGATCAACATGATTTCCCTGTTCGGATTTATCATGGTTTTGGGCATTGTGGTGGATGACGCCATCATTGTTGGGGAATCGATTTTTGTCCACCGGCAGATGGGCAAGCCGCCCCTCAAGGCCGCGGTTGACGGGGTTTCCGAAGTGGGCATGCCGGTTGTGGCAGCTGTGCTTACCACCATCGTGGCTTTTCTCCCTCTGGCCTATGTGGGGGGAATCATGGGGAAATTCATCCGTATCATGCCTATTGTCGTCATTTGCTGCCTGCTGGTGTCCCTGGTGGAATGCCTGATACTGCTTCCGGCACATTTAAGTCACCTGCCCGACCCCAACAAAAGCGCTTTGAATAAACGGACTATCGGCGGCCGCATTGGACGGATGCGACAGGCCATTGCTGATTTTCTGGAATGGTTTGTCGAAAAGGCTTACCAGCCGTTTTTAAAAAATTCCATCAAATGGCGCTACATCTCTCTTTGTATGGCCATTACCCTGCTGCTCTTAACTGTTGGCGTGATGAAAGGCGGTTTATTGAAATTTGAGGTCTTCCCGGATATTGACGGGTTTGTGGCCACGGCCACGGTGGAATTTCCGGAAGGAACGCCGGCTGAGGTGACCCAGGACGCCATTGATAAAATTGAAGCAGCCCTCATGCGGCTTTCCGACAGGACCGAGACGCTTTCCGGTGAGCCCATGGTTATTGACCGGTTTGCCATGGTGGGTCAAACCCTGCAGGAAATGCCCACCAGCGGGCCCAATGTGGGCTCGGTTCAGTCATTTTTGCTGGCATCTGAAAAGCGGGGAATCCATTCCAAGGATGTAATGGTGGAATGGGAGAAGGAGATCGGCCTCATTCCGGGTGTCCGATCTCTTATTTTTGAAGGGTTGGCTGTGGGGCCACCGGGTGCGCCCATAGAGGTCTGGATTCAGGGGCACGATATGGATAACATTCTTGCAGCCTCGGATGAACTCATGAATCGTCTAAAGCAGTTTGACGGGGTGTTCCAAATCCGGTCCGATTTTTCACCCGGAAAAAATGAAATCCGTCTGACCCTGAAACCTGAAGCCCGATCTCTGGGACTCACCGTGGAAGATCTGGCGCGACAAATCAATTCCGGGTTTTACGGAAACGAAGCCCTCCGTCTCCAGCGGGGACGTGAAGACATCCGGGTGAAGGTCCGCTATACGGAAAATGAGCGTAGTCAGGCAGCCAGTCTGGACAATGTTCGTATCCGTACAAAGGACGGACGACAGGTGCCCCTTTTATCTGTTGCCGATACCGAATATTCATCCGGTTATTCCACTATTACGAGAACAGACGGTTTGCGCCGGGTGGCTGTCAGCGCTGATGTGGATACCAACAAAGCCAATGCCAACGAAATATTTGAAGAACTGGCTGCAAACTTTTTTCCAAAGCTGCGGAAGGACTATCCGGGATTACAAATCGCCCTTCAGGGTGAGCAGAAAAAAATGCGTGAATCCTTAAGCAGTCTGGCCATCGGGTTTCCTCTGGCTCTTTTGGGTATGTTCATTATCATTGCCACCATTTTCCGGTCTTATATACAGCCCGTTGTGATTTTGTTTACTATTCCCTTTGGGATAATCGGCGCAGTTATCGGTCATGTGCTGCTGGGATTTGACCTGTCTATCTTGAGCATATTCGGCATGGTGGCGCTTACCGGCGTGGTAGTTAACGATGCCATTGTGCTTATCGAGCGGGTCAATGAAAACCTCGCTGAGGGAATGACCTTCCTGGATGCCCTTCTGAATGGGGGGAAACGGCGATTTCGGGCCATTTTTCTTACCACGGTCAGTACCGTGGGGGGCCTGGCTCCCATCATCATGGAACAGGATCTGCAGGCACGGTTTTTGATTCCCATGGCCCTGTCGTTGGCGGCCGGCGTAGCTTTTGCCACCATGTTGACCCTGCTGCTCATTCCGAACCTGCTGGCCATATTAAATGATTTAAGACGTGTGGCCCATCGTTTGCGTCACGGCGTTTGGGCATCGCGCGAAGAAGTGGAACCGGCACGGGACAGAAAGGTCGATATGATGGAATTGCCCGGGAACGGGAATACAGAAGAGATGATCACTGACCCTGATGTTTCGTATCAAGTGAAGCCAGAAGGCTTAGTTTAGCAATAATGAAAGGATGATTTGGTATGAAAAATATATTGTTCTCATTAATAGTTACGCTGTTTTTGATAACCAGTGCAGTTGCCGAAACACCCGCCGTAGCACCGGCATTGGATGCAAGAATCCTTGATCTTCAAAGCGCCTGCGATATTGCCCTTGCAAACAACCCGTCATTGGCGGCAGCAGAAGCCCGGGTAAAAGCGGCAGCAGAACGGGTGTCACAGTCCCGCGCGAGTTATTTTCCAAGAATCGATGCAACGGCAACAGCGTCCCGTATCAATCTGTCGGAAAATGATTATGTCATCAGTCTTGCCCAGGCAAAAATTCTTGATCCGGATGCATCGATTAACGATCCGGGCGATTATTATTCTGCAGGTATCACCGCCTCCTGGATCGTCTTTAACGGTTTTGAACGGCATTTTTCCAACCTGGCCACAAAATACGGGCAGACGGAAACAAAAGCTGCCCGTGATGACGCCCATCGACTGCTTTTGGCTGCTGTGGCTGAAACTTTTTACAGAGCACAGCTTGGCCGGGAAAACATTGCCATTGCCGAGGCAGATGAAGCCTTTAACCAGCGACTGGCCCAAGAAGCCCGGATGCGGGAGCAGTTCGGCACCGGACCGTTAAGTGATATTCTAAATTTCGAAGTACAGGTGAATGCGGCCCGGGCCTCGGTGATAACTGCCCGGCAGGGGTATGACCTTGCGCTAACAGGACTGGCAGCCCTTCTTGGCTTTGAAAATGCCATGTTTCCTGCAAACATGGACTTAGCCCGCCTGTCACCGGAAGCAACCGAACGAATGCTGCTCCCAGATCTGAACAACCAGATGAATTATGCACTGACACACCGTCCGGATCTGGTCCGGGCCGATTATACATTCAAACAGGCTGATGCGGCCGTGAACGTAGCATCGGCTGATATGTATCCGGATATCATTTTATCGGCTTCGGCCACCGGAGACCGTGTAGATGATGCTGATTTCAGGAATGATGATTTCGGAAACACCGTGGCTCTTACTATTAATTACAATATTTTTGCCGGCGGGTTGACCCGGGCACAAATCAACGAAGCCAGAGCAAACCGAATGGCCGCTGAAAATATGATAGCAAATCAGCGTCTGGAAATTTCATCAGAAGTAAACAAGGCCATGGCAAGCCTCAAAGCATCCCAGGAACAGCTAAAGCTTCAGCGCGATAATGCAAAACTGGTCAATAAAAACCGGGAGCTGGTGGAAAAAGAATACGCAGCCGGACAGACGTCGCTTGTCCGCTTGAATGAGGCCCAACGGAACCTGGTCCAGGCCCAGGGCCGTCTGGCCCTTGCCCGTGTCTCCCTGGACAATGCCTGGTACAAGTTAGATGTTGCATCAGGACGGAATATTGAAAAATGAAGGTTTTACTATGAATTTCAAATGCTTAACCCCAATAGCATTACCGCTAAAATTGCTGAGCCCGCACCATTCTGCATAACCGCTTTCAATGAGCCAATAACAGCCCCCCTTCACAGAAAATTGGTAAGCGTTCACAGGGCACCGCATCTGCTTTGTTCCCGGGCATTTGAAGTACGCACAGTACGTCTGTATGCCCGGTACCGCGCATCTGCGGCACCCTGTAAACACTTACAGATCAGTGATTTACAAAAGATTGAAACTTTTGCCCCCGTGAACGGCTACGAAAATTGCAATGACGGAGAAATGCTATATATAGTGCCTGTCTAATTTTCCCTGCTGTGCCGAATCGCTATTGTATTATGCAATGAAGGACGGATTTTAACGGCGAGCAATGTATCAAGAAGTGCTTGCGGTTAGACTATCGATCACAATAGAGCGCAACGGAATTCCCATCCGACTTAAATCGATTGCAAGCATTTTATGACATGCTTAGAACAGAGGCCTATTGGCTACTACTAATCCACATAACCGCTTCCGATGGCTGAAAATGGGAGATCCAGGTCCAGTTTCGGCACTTGCTTGGCAATCCAGGCGGTAAAGGTGTTGCTGTTGGGACCCGGGAAAGCCTTATAGGTCGCTTTCCAGGGGTAATCGTGAGCAGCCATGTCGACCGCATCAATCAATTCGTCGACGCCCACCCCCCTGTGCTCTCGAAGAAGCCGGGGCTTTGAACCATACCAGTAGCGGTCGGGAACATCCTGCTTAATCATCATGACCGGCTGACCGTGATGACTTCGCCAACCGACCACATCATAGACTGTATATTCGGCTTCGCCGGTCCGTTTGGCGGCGATCCAGGTATGAATGGCAAACCAACCGCGCCAGCTCCATGTATCAGCACCGAATACTTGCAGAATCGCTTCTTTTGTAACGGAAGGATTCGGCGCTATCCCTGCCGATTCTCTGCTGGCAGCATGGATGTCTTTATGGGAAGAACAGCCCGATATAATCAGTCCTGTCAACGCTAAAGCCGCCAGTAATTTCAAGATATTCATACATACATTTTTCACAAAATCACCATGCAAATCAAAAAGTTTTTAGTCATATTTAGATAATATGAAACGGGTTGACCTCGGACGCTCATATTGATTGAGATGTAATATGAACATCAAGAGGAATCAAAATAAACGTTTAAAAAGGAGGCCAACCCATGAAAAAAATAG
>JAQIBZ010000035.1 GCA_027858815.1 Desulfobacteraceae bacterium | reverse complement strand
AGAGGGCCAGGCATTGGGTTAAGCCCAAAGGGCATGGTCTACTAAATTGATGATACCAATACTCAATTTTCATAATCCTAATCATCATCATAATCTTAATCCGTCTTTTGATGAAAGACTTTCGCCCAAAAGATTATGATTAAGAGAAAGATTACGATTAAGAATTTAACCGAATCATCGCTCAGGGCAGAGCCAATATCTCTGACCTGGCCCAAAGGACCAGGTTTTCAACATTTAAATAAAAATTCAGCAACAAAAAAAACCAGGGGAGCCATAGATAAAGACTCCCCTGACAAAGGACAATAATTTAAAAATTAAATACACTGTCAAGGTCTGCGTCTGAAACATCAAACCGGACATCATGAGGCGGAAGACTCTCATTTAAAAAATATTCCGGAAGCCGGTCGTCTTTTTCAGTAAACCCGGCCTGACGATTAAAATCTCTTTCCATTTTTAAGACTTTTTTACCCAATTCCGCCACGTCATCTCCGGTCATATTCAATCCGGAAAATGCGTTGATCATATCTACCATTGCATTGAAGGTTTCTTCCTGATCTAAAATGGCAAATGCGATAAACAGGCACATGCCTGTGGAATCAATCGCTGCTGTTGCAATCTGGAGATTTCGTGAAAGCTCAACCTGTCCCTTGGGACTTAAAGGATCAACGGTTCCCCCCACACCGAGGAGATTTGCAGTTACAGCATAACCGGCCGTGTGATCAGCCCCCATTGTGGAAGTTGCATATGTCACACCCATTCCCTGGACCGCACGGGGGTCATAGGCCGGCATGGACTGGTTTTTAACCACCGGTACCCGCTCAACACCAAACACTTTACCAGTCATTCCTGCCCCACTGCCCAAAATCCGTCCCAGCGGTGTTCCCTTGCCAACTTCTTTTACCAGATTAATTGCCGCTTCCGCATCACCGAAATCAGCCAATCCGGCATCCATGGCAACGCCAATGGTTGCACCCATTTCTATGGTATCAACGCCATAATCATCATCTAAACGGTCCATCATGGCAATGGCATCCAGATCATCGATCCCGCAGTTAGCACCATGGGCCCAGACGGTTTCATATTCCGGCTGTTTTGTTAAAAAATTACCCTGTTTGTCATTAAATGTTCCAGAGCATCGAATCACACATCCCCTGTGACAGCCATGTGTCGGATTTCCGCCTCTTTCAGTCTCCATTTGCGCAAGTGCTTCACCACTGACTTGCGGAGCACCGTCAAATCGGCCGGTTTTAAAATTATTAGTTGGCATCCCGCCAGCTTCATTCACCACATTGGTTAATACATTGGTGCCGTAGGTAGGCAGGCCTTCTCCGGTTACCGGGTGTTTTTTTAAACCTGCCACAAACAGTTTGTTTGCTTCTTTAAATTTTTCAGGATCCTTGGGTGATCGCATTTTCATTCCGGCATCATCTAACACAATTACTTTGACTCCTTTTGCGCCCATAACGGCCCCCACACCTCCCCTACCGGCATGGCGTGTCGGGCGCAGTTCCATATCAGTAAATGCGACTGAAGCGGAACCCAGCATCATTTCACCCGCCTGGCCAATGGAAATACAGGCAATTTTATCACCAAACTCTGATTTTATACGGTCCACTGTATCGTAGTTTCCCAGCATCCTTAATGAATTGTCTTCAAGCACCTGAACGCCGTCTTTATTAATAAGAATTTTATAAAGATTTTTATTATCCGGTTTTCCTTCAAGAATTATGGCGGCATATCCCAAACGAGCCAGAACCTGCGCCCCTTGTCCGCCGGAATTTGCCTCCTTGATCCCACCGGTTAAAGGACTTTTGCAGCCAACGGAAATTCTGCCGGACATGGCAGCAGCACTTCCGCTCAGCAAACCGGGAGCGATAACCAGTTTATTCTCAGCACCTAAAGGATGACACAGCGGCGGGACCTCATTTGAAATAGCAGCAGATGTTAACCCCCGACCGCCAAGCCCGGCATAATCACCCATAGATTCCACTTTAACCTCAGGTTTCCCATTACCGCTCATATTTATTCGAAGAATTTTATCCATATGATACCTCCTTTAAAAGGTGAGTGATCGAAAATATTTTAAGGAAAAATGCAGATTTAAAAACTATGACAAAAATAAATTATCGTGTCAAGCAACTCGAAAAGCATTCATTTTCCCCTATAAAACCGAATCGCTCCCTGCATAAGTAGTATTGATACGGTTACGTAGCATTTCGATAAATCTGAATAACATCATCCAAAGTCGGGCATCTTGGATTAGTCAGGCCGCAGGCATCTTTCTGGGCGTTTTCCGCCATGACTTTCAGATCTTTATCTTTTACACCAAGCTCTTTAAGTCCCCTGGGAATACCGACATCTTCGGATAAATCCTGAATAGCTGTTAAGGCTTTTTTTGATGCATCCCTTAATGAGAGACCATCAACAATCTCTCCCATGGCCCTGGCAATGTCGACAAATTTATCCATTTTTGCGATCAGGTTATATCGCTGCACATGAGGAAGTAAAATAGCGTTGCAAACGCCATGCGGCAGATCATAGAAACCGCCTAACTGGTGAGCCATGGCATGAACGTGTCCAAGACTGGCATTATTGAAGGCCATACCGGCCAGGTACTGTGCATAGCACATATTATCCCGGGCTGCCATATCCTCACCATTGGCATAAGCAGCTCGGAGGCTGGTGGCGATCAGTTCAATAGCTTTTAAAGCGCATGCATCAGTAATCGGAGTAGCGATCGTTGAAACATAAGCTTCAATGGCATGTGTCAAGGCATCCATACCGGTTGCAGCAGTTAATGCCGGGGGCATACCGGCCATGAGCAGTGGATCATCAATTGCGACAGCGGGTGTTACCCGCCAATCTACAATCGCCATTTTTATCTTTCGGCTGGTGTCTGTAATAATACAAAACCGGGTCATTTCACTGGCAGTTCCTGCGGTTGTATTTACCGCGATAAATGGCGGCATACTTTTGGTTGACTGATCCACCCCTTCATAATCTCTTATATTACCGCCGTTAGTCGCTACAATACCAATACCTTTGCCACAATCATGCGCACTGCCGCCCCCCAGAGAAATAATCAGATCGCACCCTTTATCCTGATAGACTTTTAATCCATCATGAACATTTTTGTCTGTTGGGTTGGGATGTGTGGCATCAAAAATAACAGGATCAACTCCCACATCGTTTTTAATAATTTCAACGATTGTGTCGCAAATGCCTGCATCAACAATACCTTTATCCGTGCAGATAAACGTTTTTTTGCCACCAAGGGTTTTAATCTGGTTGCCGATTTCCTTATGAGATCCAATTCCCATAAGGGTAACAGTTGGAATAAAAAATCCGAAAACTTGTTCTTTTTCTGACATGTGGCACCTCCTGTAAAGGGTTGTTAAAAAAAATCAATGATTTTTTGTGAACAAAAACTCTTTAGAGAACAATATCAGGACCAATGACGAGAGATGTGGAATGTGGAAGGTGGAATGTTATTCAAATATCATTGAAGCAAACAGATATCAAGATTTAAAATCATTAGATGATGGCCCTGTAAAAAGCTTTTCATGGTGATGAATCAGCACTATATCAGAAAATAACTTATCCGTTATTTTAAATGTTTATGAATGAGTTATTTGGAAGTTAGTTTTTTACAAAGGCATCAATATTCGAGAACTTCAGAATAAGGCATCTGCTGAATCGTTTCAATTAACTTCCGGTTTATGATTAATCTTTCAATAGTCAGCTCCATAACGTCAGGATTGATTTTTAATTTATTTTCCGAAACATAATTGCGAATGTCATCCGGCGTAACGTGATTACTTGCTGGAATAATGGAAGAGAATACCCGCTCATGGATCAGGGGATGAAAATTTGCAAAATCATCTTTTTCAGATTTATACCACTCCCATAACCGATCCATTGCAGCAGGATTTGCAGCCATCGATGCAATGGGGATTGACTGATTTCTTGGAGGCACATGTTTTAATGTAAAAGCGCAAACCCTTAATATGATATCTGTATCTGTAAAATATCCGATAGCTGACAAAATATTGGTCCGGTCATGCTCACTCAAGGATTTCTCAAACCGCTGAATAAACCACTCAAACGTTGATAAATTTCCGGAAAATGCACCTGCCTGCATGATGCTTTTAATCATATCCGGATGCACCGGTTCGTTATTAATAAGTTTTTTAAACTCTGCGGTTGCAAATGAAGTGACTTTTTCAGAGCCAAACATAACCCCCTGCCAGATATATTGGTCTCTTAATGATCCGATCGTATGGTCTTCATTGGTTTGTGGTTCATAACCAATCGTTAAAAGCAGATTCTCAATTAAAGAAATTCCGGTTTGTGCGATTTTCTGTTGGTACTGTTTACCGGCCAGCAAATATGAATTAAGCAAATTATCACCAATACTGCTTAAAGGAAGAAAATCGGTTTCATTTTCATAATATTTTAAAAAATGAAGATATGCCTCAAGTGTTTCATCAGCACTTTTTACACGCGCATAAAGATCATTTTCAAGCCCCCACCGGTCTTCCGGCGGCAAACTTTTTTGCCAGATTTCATTTCCCAACTTATCCAGGTCTTGTTGGTTCAGATATTTAACACGATAAAAACCGGTCTGATGGGTGTTAATCTTATACACAGCATTATCATCAGGCAGCTCAACCAATTTTGATTCAGTATCCATTAACACATCCCGATGCTGCCATTCGCTATTTTCTTCACGTACGCTGATTGAAACGGGGATCTGCCAGACCTGATCAGAATCATTTTCTTGATAAGAAAACCTTTTTTGAGAAAGAATCAACTGAGTCCCTTCACGTTTTGCTGACAATATAGGATATCCGGGCTGTTCAATCCATGTTTGCATCATTTTTGTGACAGGTTTGTCCGAAGCAGATTCAAAGGCTTCCCACAGATCCTGACTGGTTGCACAATCATATTTAAATTTCTCTAAAAAACAGCGCACCCCTTTTTTGAAATCATCATCACCAATGAATCCTTTGATCTGTCTTAATATACTTCCCCCTTTGCAGTATATAATGGGCGCAGTACTGGTATTGATGACAACGTGTTCGCCGCCCGGTATTTCAATGGGAATTGTATTAAGATACGCATCTCGAATAAGGGCCGGATTTGTCTGGGTAGACAAAAACTGGGACCAGGTTTGCCATGAGGGATGATAATGATCCACCACACCAAATCCGAAATACGTGGCAAAGCTTTCATTCAGCCATAGAAATTTCCAGTCAGCCGGTGTCACCAGATTGCCGAACCATTGATGGGCCATTTCATGGGAAATGACTTCCGCTATTCTCTCGGCGCCTGCCGTGGAAGTAATCTCGGG
>JAQIBZ010000028.1 GCA_027858815.1 Desulfobacteraceae bacterium | reverse complement strand
GGTCAGATTATTAAAGATGGTTGTTTTTCCGGAATTCGGATTGCCCGCAAGGGCAATCCTCAGTTGTCGTTTTTCCATTTTTTAGCCTGGTCTATTATTATAATGCAGCGTCAACGCTTGGACGAATCATTTATTATATTGACATTCTGGCGCTGGCTTTGTCCTGTTACCATAAAATGCCTCAACATCGATCTCAGCGGCTTCCTTAACCCTTAAAGAAACATGACAGCCTCTTACTGTCAATTCCATGGGATCTTTTAAAGGCGCATATTTTTCGATAAATATATCCGAACCTTTTATCAGCCCCATCTCAAGTATTCTCCGTCTCAGTTTCGATTCGCCACCGACACGCAGAATCCGCCCATGCTGCCCTTCTTTCATCTCATTCAACCGCATATCATTCCTTTTATCCTTTCGGCCTCACAATCACTTTCTGGGACATGCCGCGCCCCAACACATAGCGCTGAAAACCCACCGCCACGACTATCTGCCCCTGGCCGTTGTTGGTAATCACCTCAAGTTCATCACCAACCCGCAGCCCCATGCTTAAAAGGCGCAAGCGGGCTTTATTCCCGCCCAACAGCTCTTTGATAATAACCCGTTCTCCCTGACGGGCTGACATCAACGGCATCTGATGCTCTCGGGTTTTTAAACAATCCGCACAAATCCCGTAAATTTCCATCCGATGTTGCAGCATATGAAAACCGAACCCCGATACCACCTGAGACTGAAGCTGTTCGAGCTGGTCATTTTCGAACTCAAGAATCTTACCGCACTTGGTACAGATCATGTGGTCATGATGCTGCCCCAGGTGACGATGTTCGTAATGAACCAGACCATCGTCAAATCGATTTTTCTGCGCAAATCCGAACCGGCACATGAGTTCAAGGGTTTCTTCGATAAATTCACTGGCTAAAGAAATCTTTTTATCTTTTAAAATCAGCCATAAAGAATTAACCGTCACATGTTTTTCGGTTTGCAGAAAAACCTCCAGCATCTTAAACCGGTCGTCAAACCGGTCAATTTTTTCCTGCTTGAACAGTTTTTGAAACTGCTGGCGCTCGTGTGTATGAATCTCTTTCATATGTATATCATCAACCTGTTAATTTTACCTAAGTCGAGCGATTTATATTCAAACAGGATAAATAATACAGGATTTAAGGCATGTCAATAAAACCGGTATTTAATTCACTAAAACGTAAAGGTATTTAAGAGTAAAATAAGTATTAATTTCAAAGGATCAAAAAGAAAAACGGAATTAAAATATAAATTCTAAAGATGGGGGAATAAACAAAACTGAAATCACGACATTAACAGTAATCAGGCTGGTTTTGATTTTAAACGGACATATATGCAAATAAAACATAATTTCAGCTGAGAATATCGGGCGATCAGGTAATTTACCACCCGTACTGGCTGGCTTTCCATATTGCGTTGGTATGCCCCATCAGGATGGTTCTGTTCAATACAAATGACTTTTCCTTGATAATCACTTTTATCAAACGGCGGATCAAAAGCCCGGAGAGCATCCCCTTTAGTAATCAGCATATCTTTGTCGATCTGAATCAGACGATGCAATTTATAGGATCCATCTTCGCACCGGCAAAAAATGATATCACCGATGCGCAATGTTGAAACAGGTACCTGTGAAAGGGTCACAACGCTACCGGTTTTCAGAAAAGGCGACATACTCCTGCCTGTTACTTTCAACCGGAGTTCGTAACCCTCTTCCAGCAGTTCAGAAAAAAAATTCAAATGCTGTACCGAAGATTGCAGAACATTCTTTTCATATTGAATTTCAGAAATATAAGTCACAAAAATCTAATTCTCAAAAAATTATTTACTGACAAACCCTACAAGCATATCAACAGCTGCTTTATCCGGCACAAACGCCAATTCATACATCGGAATGCTACCTATCAGAATGTCACAAAAATCCATCATCAATTCAACCTTTTCCCGGTCATACCAAGGGATAGATACCACAGGCATCAATCGGGCAATGGCATCCGATGGATTCAATTTCCGGATATTATTTTCCGCACCCTTGCTTAAAAAGAGAATCCCCTTGAGCGGAACTGATTCATTGACTGCATATCCGGCATCTCCCGGCCAGGGAGTTCCGTACATTAAAAAATCCTGACCAATTTTGCGAACCACGATACGGTCATCACTTAAAAAAGTTGTCCCGGTTTCTTCGACAATCAAGTTTGAAATCGTACTTTTCCCTGCCCCGGATTTTCCTGCGAAAATCCATCCGTTATCATTCAAACGCCACCCAGCTGAATGAATCAGCATTCCGGAATTTCGGGCCAAAAAGTGCATCATCAGAATCTGGTCCAGGGGATATTCCACAGGGTTACGCAGGACCGTCCGGCTTTCTGAACGATCCAGCATGGTTTGACCGCAGTAAACTATACCTTCGGTAAATTCATGATTAAACCGGGCAGTCCATTGGGAATGATCAAAATCCGGATGATGTGAGATGATCCATTTAAAAGAATCATCTTCGCTAATCGACCATGATGCATCCGCCTGGAAGACTGTGTCCCCAAGATTTAAAGGCGGTGGGTCAGAACGAAGATATATACGTATCTGGTTATAAATTTCAGATTTTTTTTGATGGGGCGCATAAAACCCCCTGTTAACAGGATGCCTACCCCGCATAACACTATCTGATTCATTAATTATCAATACTTCACAACCGGCGATGACATTTCGTATCATATGAGCAAGTGGCTTATTTACAGGCTGACTCTTAAGACAAATTGGTAGAAAAACATGGACTTGGCTGATCACATGCGAACGATGACGAGCCAGCGCTAGTTGAAGTTTTGCAACCGAGTCCCAACACCTCATCGGCAGCTAGATCAATGACGTGAATTTCCGGTTTCTGATAATTTTTTTTGGGGGGTTGTATTTTTTTACTTTCCATTAAGCTTCTTTCCCTTGAATATTTTGGATATGGCCTATGGCCTGCTTGCGCTCCCAGCCGATCTCACATAAATAAGAAGATATCATATCCTCTTCACCGGTTTCCAGCCTGAAAAATGCCGGGCAAAAACCACATAATACCTTCAAATCACATTTTTGACATGCTTTTGGCATTTTTTTATTTTTGCGAAATGCCAAAAAAATTTCACTATTCCATATATCTGAAAATCTGGCATTTGACAAATCAAAACTAACATGCGGGGTCATAAGACAGGGACGCAGCTGTGCTTCCGGATCAACGTGAAACAGGGTCAAACCGGCCCCGCACTGATACAAATCAGGCCCGGATACTTGCCTGGCCATCCTTTCATACGCATCGCACCAGTCTTTAGCATATTTATCCGACAAAAACTCTTTTTTCACAACTTCAATAGGAGGAACCCGGTACTTAACGGGTTCCTTATCTCCATTAAATCGAGGAAAAATCATTGCGTCAAACCGGAATGATAACTCCTTGTTTTGCGCAAACAATTCCATATCTTTCAGTTCATGCTGGTTCAAACTCATTAAGATGGTTTTAAGTTTCACTGCAAAACCGTGGGCCTGAAGCTGTTCAATACCATGCATACATTTTGCAAAAGACCCCTTCACCTGGGTCACTGCCTCATATGTTTCCCGGGTAGCACCATAGATACTGATATCAATATGCTGGGGTGGATATACATCAAATGTTTCAAGGACCTTTTCAGTGATCCGGGTGGCATTGGTGAATATCACCACCATCAGTCCGTTTTTCCGGGCGTGTATGTAAATTTCCAGAAAATCAGGGTGCAACAAGGTTTCCCCGCCGGTAAAGTATAAATACAAGCATCCGGCATCGGTCAATTGATCAATTATATCAAGCCATTTTGAGACTGGAACCTGCCTATGATTTGGCTGCTTTCTGGCATGTTGATCCAGATAACAGTGAACACAGTTGAGGTTGCATTGATAGGAAAGTTCAATCCCGCCCAACAACGGAATACGCTCCTGATAAACACGGGCATTGAATTTTTCCAGATAACCCAGATCAACCGGGTGAATGTCAGTGGGACAAAGCATGTTTTTTATACCTTTTCAATGAGACCCGCCTGAAGAAGTTTCTCTATGAATTCACGAATATCATCATCCAAATTCACTTCATCCACATCATACGCATCCAGCAGTTCCAAGCGTATGGCCTCCAGGGTATGATTCCCATCTAATTGTTGCCAGATGCGCTCCCCCAATTCATTGACAGTGAAAAGCCGCTGCATATTAGCAAGATTTCCTGAAATCGGTACTAAAATTGTTTCTCCGGCAACTTTTCGCGTTACTATGTTATCTGAAAACACAAAAATTTCCTGCCATTGACTGCTAACTGTCATCATAAAACCGCCTCAATTCCCTAATAAATATTTTGTACCATTTTGCTTATTATTTTACCCGTAACGCCGGATCACCCAAAAGGTTATATAAATCCAGATAATAACGATACTCGCTATCCGCTAAAAACGCTGTCTGAGATTGCCTGATCGCTTCACCAAGGGTCATTTCCCCGCTTTCAAAAATCGCCTTATAGAATGCCTTGCACAACATCATTGACAGCTCATTATCGGCGAATCCTGACGGTGACCACATGGCCACTGCTCCCCCGTTGACCTTTGTGACAAGTACCTCGTTAAGCGCATCGAATCCGAGAAATCCGAAATTGCCCGCAGCACAGGTCATCGCCGTTATTACGGGTGTTTTTCCGGCATTGGACAATTGTCCCATGTCATCGGTGGAAAACAGACGTTTGTTGCCGATTAAATTGATACCGCCATGACCAATAAAATTAACATACGCGGTACCATTATTTAAACTTTCCACAAATGCCTGCCGACCATCGGCCAAAGACATTTCATCCAGATAAACACGATCAAGCATAAAGTCCGGAGGAAACGAATCTGCCACGGTGTCACTGTTTGCAGGAAAATCAGCCCCGCCATCCGGAACATCCGCTGCAAACAACGCCCGGTTTTCCCATTCCCCGCCGGCTTCATAGGCCTTTACTTTTTCAATATAACCCAAAAGCTCTTCTTCACTTACCACCGGCACACGGCCAAGGAATATTTCCGGAACACCGTCGTTCCCGGTGATGTCGGCATACGGATTGTCCGTAATAAAAAGCCCATCCGGTGTCCCTACAAGCAATGGCTGAATCACAGGGGCCCCAAAGCCCATACAATCTTTATAATCGTAAGACCCATCACCAGCCAGCAACACATATTGGGGCGGGATCCGCCAGTTGCTGTAAGCATACGCCAGAAATTCACGGATGGCCTCCGCATCAACAACACCATCGGAAAATTCATCATAGATATCTTCGATATCCACCACCATAGACACATACCCTTGTGTTGCACGGTAATCGGCCAATGATTGGGCGGCCGATACCATTTCATCGGATGTGATCACCAGATAGTCCCCCCAGTTATACCGGGTCTTTAATATGGACGGCTGATCCGCTACCAGGGTAGTCGACCGGGCGTTGTCCAGCGTTACCGCGAAAAATTTAACCTGACCCGTACTTGCTTTAAAATTTACCCGGAAATGATCCAGGTTGTCTTCATCTGCTTCAATGCTGGTTCGGGAAATAATTTTCGGTTGATCAGGATTTGAAATATCAAAAACAAAGATGTTCGCATCTGTAAAACCGCTGATAGCCAATGTTGTATTCCCGGTATCATTAACTGCCGCCAGCTGGTTATCAATCACATAATAAGATCTTGGATAAGCTATTTCAATTTCATTTAGGTAAAAAATATTGTACAGCACCCCGTCTTCCTTAATGCCCGTGATAGTGACAGTGTTGTCGCCGCCATTTAGCACCGACGAATCCACTTCAAATGAAACATTCTCGCTGCTCAGACCGTCCCAAATCGTCTCCCCGATGATTGCACCATTTAAAGAGATCATCGCATGATGGTCCGCTTCAGCCGTTACATCCGTGGCTCCCTGGAGACCAACGGAAATGAGAATTTTCTCATCCACTGAATTTATGGCCCCGGGTGTTGCCACAGATACTGTGATATCATCTTTTCCATATCCCGGGAATGCATAATCCCACATCCAAAAGTCAACCGTTGGGTCGTTAAAAATACTCGTAAGTCCATAATGATCCTCTTCCGCATGAATCGTTTCCGTAAACCAGGCAGGCGCAGCGCCGGATTTATTCGGACTGCCCTTAACCGTTTTCATAACGCTCGACTTACCGGTTGAAAGCCAGTACACATTTTCATCCGCATATCGGGTGGAGATTGACTGCCCGTAAAAATACAAGCCGTTATTATCTGCCTCCGGCATAACTGCCACTTTCTCTCCCTGGCATTGGAGGCTAAAGCCATTCTTTTTAATCAACCACTGCACATACCAAAATTTCATATCCAATACTTCGGCGATGTTCTCGGCAGAGACATAATACAATCCATCTTCCGCCACGGTGATTTTGGCCTGATTTCCCTTTCGTGAAAGTTTTTTAACAAAATTCTGCAGCTTTGAGGTCATTTTTGATGCCAAGCGGGCTTTTCCAATATCCGATATCTGACGGGGAGAACGTTCAAAACCGGAGATCGATTTAACAGAAGAATACTCAACATCTGATGAATCTGCAGAAACCAGCATTCCCGTATAAACTTCCCAGGGACCGTATGTATTGCGCGTTCCCAATATTTCCACTTCCTCAAGCCGGTAGGTATAACTCTGATCCGTTTTTGCACTTTGATCTTCCACCTGATACCATCCGCCGGATGCATTAAACAAAAATGCGGGTATCAGTTTCTTGTTCACCGTCTTATACTTGCCGGTTTTTTCATCTAGCCGCTGCAAATAAAATCCCAATGTACCGTTTTCGGACAAGGTTTCCCAGCGCACCACCACCTTACCGCCGTCATCAAATGCATTGAATTCGCCGATAACGGCACGGGTAACCACTGGCGGGTTGTAGTAGCCGAAATTGATGGACGCACTCGCATTGGAACTATTAACTGTGACACTTTCCTGGCCATTATAGGAACCGGCAAGCACTCCTTCGGTTTCTTCATACGTGGTATCCCAGCCGCTTAAAACGCCATTTTCATCTGTAATTTTCACGGTGTAGGTACCATCCGGCAAACCGGTGAATGCATAATAACCGCTGCCGTTAGTGGTTGTGGTTGCAACAAGATCACCACCACTGTCTCTCAGTTCAACGGTCACGTTGGCCTTATAAACGGTTTCATCAAAATCCCCTTCATTGTCCGTATCGTTCCATAAGGTGCCGGAAATGCTGCGCTGATCCACCGGTAGAATCCGGAAGCCGAAATCGATATCCAGGTTACTGCCGCCGCCGGTGATCTCAACGTCAACCTGGGCACCGTCCGTGACCGAGTCTTCATCCGCCATCGCGCCGGTGCCGGTGTAATCGTAATCAGTCGGCGGCGTCTCGATGCTGACAATGTAATCCCCGTCGGCTAGGCCGGAAAACATGTAATTGCCGTTGGCGTCGGTGGTGACGGTGGCAATAACCACATCTGTACCATCAATCTCACCAAGAGTACCTCCATCGGAGTATAATTCCACAGTAACCCCGCTGAGGCCCAGCTCCCCAGCATCCTGGGCTTCATCGCCGTCCACATCATTAAACACCGTATCCCCGATGGCCCCGGAGGCACTGTAGCCAAAACTGGGTTCTGTCGGTTCCACAGTATTGTCAATATCGCCGCTCAGGTTGGAAATCTGCAATTCCCCGGCCAAGGATTCTGCTGTGGTTCCATAATAATCGGTTAGCTTGCCGGCGGTGTCGGAGATTTCCACGTAATAAAATGTACTTCCCTGCAGACCGGAAAATTCAAAATACCCGTCCGCAGCAGTAGTGACCGTGGCGAGCACGCCCCGGCTGGAATCCAAGAGGTTCACAGTCACCCCGGAAATACCGGTTTCGCTGTCATCTTGTTCATTTTCATCTGCATCAAACCAGACGCGATCCTTATAAGTATAAGTCGACCCTGAACTCTGGAAACCAAAATCATTGGACAAGCGGGCATCCCCATCATCCAGATCAATTACCTGGGTCGCCGGCGAAGTGGTGCCGGAATAACCAGTCAAAGCGGCCTGGCTTTCATCCACATAAACAAAATAATCCTCCGTACCACTTGCTGTCACGCCGGCAAACAGATAACTGCCGTCTGCTGCGGTAACGACCGAATCAATTGCCGCGCCATCATCTCCACCAGGTTCAAAAACGCCGTCACCATCCACATCTTCATACAATAACACGGTCACACCGGCCAATCCCAGTTCCCCGCTGTCCTGATTCCCGTCACTGTCCGCATCATTCCAGACAAAATCACCAATAGTGCCTGTGTTGGCAGGTGATGTATAGCCCAGATCCGCATCCAGGAAAACCCCGCCTGCGGACAAGTTAAATGCATCTGTTTTATCGTCCGAATGTCCGGAAGGGGCTGATTGTTCCAGTCCTGCCGGCAGGCCACCGGTTACTTCCACATAATAATCATCACCCGGAGAAATGCCGGTAAATCGATAATGGCCGGTACCGTCCGTATACGCTACGGCCAGAGGTTTACCGTACTGATCCTTTAATGTCACCTGCACATTGGATAAGCCGGGTTCCCCGGTATCCTTGGTTCCGTCGCCGTCCGAATCCAGCCACACCAAATCCCCCACCTCGCCGGTGGCCGCACTGGGATTATTCACAATATTGGTGGCATCGGCACTCAGAGAGACCGGAATCTCAGCCGCATTGACATAAGCAGTATTCACAATTTCATCAATACCTGTAGCCAGTGGATCATCCACGGTGACATCAAAAGTGAGGGTCAGGGATTCACCTACCCCCAGATCATAACCGTCACCCGCATCAATGAAGTTCGGCGGATCTCCGGCAGATAGCGGCGTGGTGGCACCCACATCGATCTTTACGTTGTCAAAATAGACCTGGTCGGTGTCATCCATGTCACTGCTGGACACAAACCGCAGGGCAAAATCCGCGTCATTGGCGGCTCCGTTCAGAATAGATACACTATTTAAATCATAGGAGACGGACGTGTAGCTGCCGTCATTTGCAGACCCCTCAAAGGTGTCAACCGTTACCCAGCCACCCGGGCAGGTGATACTGGAGGTACCTCCTGAGGCGGGATTGATCGGGACCGCAAAAATTCCCCATTTTTGGTATTCATCAAGTGTCCATGACATGGTCACTGATCCTGAACCCGACACACTCCCCGCTTTTGTGCTGCCACACCCCTCAGTCTGCTCTTCATCCAAGTTCCAGTGTTGAGTCTGACTGGCGTCAACGGCGATATCGAGTGTACCATCTTTCTCTTCTCCATATATGGTGTCAAATACCATGCCATTTTCCAATTGCGTTACAGACGTTGTAACATTATAACTGTTTTTATCATTATTATAAACGTAGGATTCGGTCCCCAAAGGTGTTGTCTGATCCACCCCGGTAAACGTTACGATACCTACAACCGCGCCCTTTTGATTGTCAGCCAGTGTAACCACAACATCTTTAGTTCCGGCCTCCGGATCGACCAGATAAAAAACCTGGATTTGATCATTATTGACGACAACATCGGTAAGCTGAGTCAGAGGCTGAGCAGCACCGCCTGTACCATAAACAACAGAGGATGCGTAATCATTCTCTTTTCGCATGGAAATCCCCACCAGCATCAGCCGGTTGCTGCCGGATCCGGTCGTGTGTTCAAAATTTTCAATGTCGTCAGAATCATCACTTGTCATAATCCCGCTCGTTGCATTATCCACCGCCACGGTGGAAGATCCACCCGAGGTAGACGAATTCTGGCAGACCTGGCACAATACCTCGTCGTCTCCATCTTCCAGGCTGTTTCTGCGATAATCAAAAGAGAGCGTGGCCTCGTTGTAAGCGGAGAGATCAGCAGCTCGGGCAACCTCAACAGCAGACCCCTGTACTCTCAGCTGATAATCGCTCACATTGTTTAATATCCGAATATCACCGTCGCTGGGAGATTGGGCTGTTCCCGAGTCATTAGTTTCCAACCAGTTGGTTTCCCAGGTGACACCAAAGGTATTATCCGCCTGATTTGCGTAGCTCACGCTGGAAAACGTGTCCTGAAAGGTGATCGGGGAAAATGACACCTCTGAAGATGATGCCACATAGGTGATGCCAAGCGGCAGCGAATCATATATGGCGATATCGGTCACGGAGACTGAGTTTGTCCCGTCATTTTCAACATCAATGGTATAGGTGTAAGTATCTCCCGGCGACAAAGGGTCCACCCCGTTGCTGGTTTTCTCAATGGCCAGAGAAGTATCCGTATGGGCGACAAACGCAAAATCCGTAGTGGTAAAGGTCTGGATCACGCTTTCAACGGTTCGGGACCCCGTGGCTTTCACATCGTTTCTGGAAATAACTCCATCGGTAAAAACCTGGGTGGTCTGCGCTTTAAATGTAATGGTAATTTCCTGATTGGCGGCCAGGCTTCCCAGAATACTGTCGTCCCATGTCAGGGTGGTCGTTCCGGTCGGATTATCCGACTTTGTACTTCCGTTGGGCATCGTAATCGTCGTGGAATTATTCACATACGTCCAGCCCGGGGGCAGGGTATCCGCCACTGAAACCGCGTCTATGTTAAAATCATAGGAGTTGACCACCAGGGTCCAGTCAGCTTCTTCACCGGCAGCCGTGGGAATAATCTGGGGGGTGACGGATTTGTCTACCGTAAACACCAGGTCGATAAAATCATTGCCCGGGATACTGGTGTATCCCACGTCAATGGCCGGCTCAGCGTCCGCGGCAGTATCCGGATTCTGACCGTAAGCCAGCACATAGGGGCCGGTGGCAAAGATATTGGCGTTTGACATATTCCCGTCATAGGGATCAGAGATGTACTGGGTGTCAAGGCGGGACAGAGAATATGACATGTCTCCGTCTCCCCCACTACCAGCAGGTGTGTCATCATATCCATCGCCTTCATAATCCACATAAAGGGTGATATTATCCTGGGCCGCAGCGACAAAAACACCCGAGTCATTATAAGGATTCCCATCACCTGCAACGGTTCCGTAATACCCCGGTGCCCACCCTAAATAATGCTCGTTTTCCAGCAAAAACGCAGGGACCAGGCTATAGCCCCAGTCATTGGCCGTACCTTCAGTATCAATGGTGGAGATCCCCCAGAATACATCACTGCCCCTCAAATAAACAGAGGAATCCGCGGGGACATAACTGCCAGTACCATTAGGAACAGGGTCTGAATACGCACGGGTGGTCTTGGCCGGGATCGTAAAAGACCCGGAATTAGTTTTGGTTTCATAATTAATGGTAATCGCGCTATCATGGGGGTTATACAAGAAAATATCTGTTGGATCATCCACGGAGTTAGTGGGACTGCACACCGGTGCATAGTATTCATCATCCCAGAATCCTCGCGGAAATGCGGAAAGCCCTCTTATTTCATAGGTTGTTCCCTGGTCACCGATAATATACTGGACCTGCACGGTATTGGATGCCTGAATTTTAGTGCCTGTATTTAAACCCGTGGCAGCACCGTTGATACTGGTCTGATCCAGAAGAAAGACTTCTCCGGCATCCAGGGTGAGGGAATTGTCTCCGGAAACCGTTGTTCCATCCCTGTTCCAGTCCAGATCATCATATACATCGTCTTTATTCAGATCCACATGGATAACCGTGTCGTCCCCCGTTGCCTGGATAAGTGTATACACCCGGTCAAAATCATCATAATTCGGTGCCAGATCCTCGCCGAACGGAAGAATATATGTGGTGAGCTGTGGACGCACGGGATAGATTTCCCAGGCAACCGCCAGGAGCGTTCCCGCAGACTCTGTCCAGCCGGCCCGGCTCACTGTGGCCGCACCGCCGGCCACATAGATCCGGTCCCTGCCGTCATAAAAATAGTTATTATAAGGCGCAGGAGAAGTAATCGGAGAGGGGTCCGTGTCAACGGGATTTCGCTTATATATATCGGGTGTAACACTAAATCGATTGTACGTTGGGATATCATCGCTTTCAAAGGTCTTCATATCTCCGCTATTCGGCAACGAATAGGTTTCATCCGCCGTATTCCCCGGATCGGCGGGATCAAAGCCATATCCGTTTTCCCAGTGATCATAATAAAGCGTGGTATTATCCGTCCAGACCGTTACCGTTATCACGGAGTGCATATAACCGAAAGTCCCGGTTTGATCGTTGCCACCGACATCGTCTAAAACCTGCATCATGAACGCTTCATCGCCGGGAATATAAAATTCCGAATACCCGGCGGAGGCAGACCCGAATGCCTGGGGGGCTGTCATAAAAAATAAGCAGAAAATACAAAATGAGATAAATGCCATTGTCTTTCTATGATGCGATAACTTCACTAGTTCACCTTTTTTATATTATTTTTATTCAAATACTTGTATATTTGGAACAAACAAAATCCCGTAAAACGATCTGTCATTGCTTAAACGGTCGCACTGCAAATTATCTGAAACTTTTTTCATAAGGGTATTAAAAAATTTAATGCCGTTAGCCGCCAAACGTTGAACATTAAAAATCTCCAACAGGCATAAACGTCTAATGGAGGCCCTCTGTAATCTTTTTTATTCATAAATCCAAAAGCTATATATTGAATAATTATATGCAATATGTGTACCATTTTTTAAGCTATTTATGATACACATTCAATGCAACCCGACATCCCTTATTTATCAATACGCTATAAAATCAGACAGATTTCAGAGACCAAACCCCGCTGTCCGCACCGTTGTTTTCCGGACGGGAATTGACATTTTTTGTCAAAGGCAGCGCGCAATTTGTCATTGCAAAAAATCTTTTTATAAT
>JAQIBZ010000005.1 GCA_027858815.1 Desulfobacteraceae bacterium | reverse complement strand
CCTTAGATGTCGAGATTAATCAAAGTGATCTTGATTTAAAATTATTCACAGATCCAATCACTGTTTTTCAGTAGCGGCCAATTAAAAACCTGAGATTTTTTCAGCAGCTCTGAATTTTTTGATTTGTTCCTGGTAATATATGTGATCACTATCTGCGTTTATCAGTGCCTGTTCTTCCGCCTTGATCGCTGCTGGATAATTTCCGTTGATATAATAGGCTTCAGCCAGTGTATCCATGATATGGGGTTCTTCGGATAATGATGCGGCATGCAGCGCCAGTTCAAGCGCTTTTCCCGGGTGTCTGAAATTTTTATTTTCGCAGGTCGCAAACAGCCACGCCAGATTATTCAAGGCCCGGATATGGTTTGGATCTGTTTTAAGCGTTCGTTCATAAGCAAGCACTGCGTTTTTATAATCTTTTTCATTTGAATAAATGTCACCCAGAACCTGATGCAGATCCGGGTTGTTGCTGTCGTTGACCATCTGTCTTTGGACCATCTTTTTTAACAGGTTGCCCTTTATCATTTCGTTGATATCGTCATAGTGGATTTGATAACCCGTCCACCCAACCAGAAAGATGGCCGCAATATACGCTGCAATACTTATGCGGATTTTTTTATTATGCCGATCGATCCATGACTGGTCGTCTTCACTTGCCCGAAGATAATCGATTCGTTCTTTGATGCTGAAATGGTGCCAGTTGGGCCTGTCCGGGGATTGACCGCTGGTGACGGTTATTTTTTCAAATGTAGAGATCAGGGGCTGTGCGTCATTCATCATGGAATAAGCATACAAATCTGCCTGTCGTTCGAAATTGCGCATGAAATATCCAAAGATATAACGAAAATAAAACAGAAAAACGGCAATCATAAACAGGCTGAAACCGATGGAGGAAAGTGTTGCATACGTGGAATTGTTGTTAACCCAACCATAAGCTGCTTCTGCATAAATGATGGCATAAAGAAGCAGGTCAAGTGTTGTAAATGCGACCACCAGATAGCCGGCAAAGAACATACGGTAAAAAAAAAGGTGATTTTTTTTTATATGACCGATTTCGTGGGCGATTACCGCATCAATTTCATAAGGGTCCAGATGGCGCATCAAACCGGGTGTTATTAAAATATATCTGAATTGGCGAAATAATCCCATGACGCCTGCGGTAATCATTCGGCCGCCAAAAAGAGGCCAGACCATGATATTTCTGTACCGCATATTCGCTTTTTGACATAATAATTCAATCCGGCTTCTTAACACTCCTGATTTTAAAGGACGACACCCCCAGAATTTCTGGATCAGCACCGGACCAAAGGTCGAAATAATTATTAAAAAGAATATGAAGTAGATGATTTGTCCTTCGGTTGAAACCAAAAAACGCTTAGGGGTTTCAAAGGGAAGAATAATGATAATATCTGATGTTACGGAAAGAACGAGCCACGGTAAAATTACCGGGATTGAAAACGATATATTTGAAAGAATATAATTTTTACGAGATAATCCGTTTTTATAAATTTTTGAAAACGAATTATAAGCACACCACCAGACAATGGAAAGATAGGCTATGAACAAAGAAAGAAAAATCAGTGCTTCCAGGGTCGGTATTGTTTTAAATAAGGGGATCGGGCTTAGAAAATGACTAATGTTGAAAGCATAAATATCAATAGCATAAATAAATATGGCAAGTATTGACTGACGGGTGATAACGGTATGAAAAAGATGGTCCAGCGTTCTTAATGAAGAGTGATTAACCCGTTGTTCGATTTTTCTGAATTGAAACCAGGTAAATACGAAGAAAAACCCGGTCAGACCCAGAAAAAAAAGCAGTGATTCCAGCGGCAGGAAGACGGTTTCAGCGGATGGCTGATACGTGGAATAGATGAGCAGGGCGATTATGTAATATAAAAAGTTTCCAAGCATTATTTATGATAGTATCTTTCTTTTTCACTGTATATACACCCGCAATATTGCTGCCGGTACATTCCCAGTTGTTTTGATGTCTCGATCCCTTCTTTCCAGCCGGTCCTGAAATCTTCATAATAAAAAGGAATGCCAACTGATTTTCCGATGGCTTCGCCGAAGGTTTTAAGTAGTTCATGATTCTGAAATTTACTGTAAAGCAGGGTGGTTGAATAATAGTCAAATTTTCCTCTTTTTGCCATCAAAGCGGTGGTCAAAAGCCGCTCATGATAGCATACACGGCAGCGCATTTTTTCCCTGTAAATAATTTTTTGTAAAAAACCTTCCAAATCGTATTCATCCTGGTAAATCACTTTCATTTTGATTTGGTCGGCGTATTCTTCGAGTGTCTGCTGTCGTTTTAAGCATTCTGTATACGGGTGAATATTGTTTTTATAAAAAAAGCCCATCACTTCATAATTGTTTTCACGAAGTTTTTTCACCGGATAAATTGAACAGGGGCCGCAGCAGATATTCAGCAGTATTTTCATGATCGACCTCCGAAAATAGCGGTTCCAATTCGAACAAGGGTTGCGCCTTCTTCAATTGCCACTTCAAAATCTCCGGTCATTCCCATGGAAAGTTCATTCATTTGGATATGTTCGATGGATTCTCGTTGAATCTGATCTTTTAGTTGTGCCAGGTGTTTAAAATGGGGCCGGACTTTTTCAGGCTGGTTAAAAAAAGGCGGCATGGTCATTAAGCCTTTTACAGACAGGTTTTTAAGTGAACTGATCTCCCGGACCAAAGAGATGGTGTCTTGTGATGACACACCTGACTTCGTCGCTTCCATGGCAATGTTGACCTGTACAAGAATATTTTGAATTTTATCCAGCTTCTCTGCCTGGCGATTGATTTCCTGTGCCAGTTTTAAGGTATCAATCGAATGAATCAGGTCAAAGTAGCGAACAACATACTTGGCCTTATTTGATTGTAAATGTCCGATAAAGTGCCATGACAAACGATTGTCGTCAATCTCATCGATTTTTTTCATGGCTTCCTGAATATAATTTTCACCAAAAATGGTTACTCCGGTGCCGACAGCAGCCTTTACATTATCTGCAGAGACTGTTTTGGTTACGGCCACGAGACTGACATCTAACGGATCTCTGCCGCAGGACAATGCGGCTTTTTCCATTCTGAGTCTGATTTTTTCAATACGATCTTTCACAATTAATTCTTTCCGTCACTTGTTTTAAGGAGAGTACATATTTTTTTGCGGGATATAACATTTTGTCGGTATAAATGATCAAGAACTTCACAAACGGGTAAGCCCACCACGTTGGAATAGGAACCGTTAATACTTTTTACCATAAAAGAACCCAGGCCCTGAATAGCATATCCCCCGGCTTTATCATAGGGCTCTGTGGTATGAATATACCATTCCATTTCTTCGCTGGTCATTTTTTTAAAAATTACTTCTGTTTTTACAACATCAGTAAAAAGTGATGATTGGTTTTTACAGATGATTGAATATCCGGTTAAAACAACGTGGGTGTGTCCGCTTAATTGCTGCATCATTTGCCGGGCGTCTGATATGGATTTCGGTTTTTCAAATATTGTATCGTTGATTAAAACAATGGAATCCGCCCCAATAATCCAGCTTTCCGGGTTTTTATCTGCTATATCCGACGCTTTCGCCTGCGCTAATGTCCGAACGTAATTATCCGGTTTCAATAGAAGAAAATCGTTTTCCTGAATGTCACTGGGAATAATAGTGAATTGTATTCCGGCGTTTTCAAGAAGACGGCGACGGCGTGGTGATTTAGAGGCCAGTATGATCGGTGAATTATGAGTTATCATTTTAATAAAGTTTTTTTATCAGTTAAATAATTTGGTTTAGAAATAAATAATAAATGTTAGCACAATGCTCAGTATATATAAATTATAATTTGATAAATCATTGAAAAAATCATGGTTAAGTTTGCTTGACAATTAATTAAATAATCAGTAAAAGTCCAATCACAATTTAAATCTTGCCTGGGTGGCGGAATTGGTAGACGCAAGGGACTTAAAATCCCTCGGTCTTTATGGCTGTACGAGTTCGATTCTCGTCCTAGGCACCA
>JAQIBZ010000541.1 GCA_027858815.1 Desulfobacteraceae bacterium | reverse complement strand
GCATAATTGTTATCTTGAAACTTTAAAAAGTAACGTGCCGGTCGGCTGGAATTCAAAAAATGCTGCCTCGAAGATGAACATTTTAGTGGGCAATGATTTATATAAATTATTCCTTTTTGAAAAAGAAGATTCCAAAGTTAATGAACATGTAAAAGATTATGACAGGAGTATTTACATTCAAAAAGAAGCTTGGAAAAGCGGGGAATCATATTCTGTGAGGTTGTGTAATATAAACAACATATTTAGTCTGATGCGCGGTATTATTGAAGCAAATTATAGATATTGCATCCATCATAGGAATAAACTCGGGAGCGATAAAAAGGTTTCTTTCGCATATTTGAAAGGTCTTAGTATCCCACTATCTAATACTGTTGGGTTGAAGCTTTATAATAAATCAACAGTCCGCTCACGTGGCGATGTTTTTATTGTAAATAAAATACATGACGAAAGAAGTCATAATATTTGCTGTTCTGAGATTTGCTTTTTTTATTCCAAAGCCGGATAATTTGGTCCTGGATGAAATGCACAAAACCCAGAACAATATTTAACTATTATAATTTATAATTAATATTAAAATAACGATAATAAACATTAAGGATCAGGGAAATACATCGTGACGGGCAATAACAGTATTAAGGTAGGATTGGACCATATCGCTTTTTACAGCCCAAACCAATGTTTAAGTCTGAATGATTTAGCCCTTGCAAGGGGGGTTGATCCGGACAAATTCACAAAAGGAATCGGCATATCAGAAATTGCGATTCCTTATAATTCGGAAGATGTTGTAACTTTAGCTGCAAATGCGGGTCAGCGTGTTCTTGTTGAAGCGGGCATTTCTCCTGATGAGGTGGGAATGCTCATTGTAGGAACTGAAAGCGCTGTCGATAAAGCCAAGCCTGTTGCTACACATGTTCATGAACTATTGAAAATTAATAATTCATGCCGTGTATATGACATTATACATGCCTGCGCCGGGGCAACTTACGGAGTTCTTACCGCGATGGATTGGGTTGCCTGCAGAAAAGGCGGATATGCCCTCGTAATAGCGACGGATATTGCAAGATACGGAATAAACACACCTGGCGAACCAACTCAAGGCGCCGGCGCAGTTGCAATGTTGATCAGTTGTTCTCCGAGAATTATGGATATGAAGGAAGTAGCCGTATACAGCAAAAATGTATATGACTTCTGGAAGCCGCTTCATGAAGAATTTCCCATTGTAAAAGGCGTCTATTCTACCCAGTGTTATCTGGCCGCCGTAAAGGCATGTTATGAAAAGATTCATATAGATCCTGATTCAGCCTTTTTGTACCATTCCCCTTATCCCGGTTTGGTAAAAAAAGCACATCAGGTGGTTGCCAAAATGATCAGCAAAGATTGGGATTGGGAAAAACATTATGATCGATTCGTTTCACATACCCAGACCTTGCCATCGAAAATTGGAAATATATATACCGGCAGTCTATGGCTGTCATTGATCAGCTTGCTGGAAACTATATATAATCAGAACGTAGTTAAGACTATGGGAAATGAATATAAAAATGCATATCTGTTTTCATATGGCTCGGGGTGCGGATCAGCATTGATTCAGGGAGAACTCAGTGAAACATGGGTTGATATGGCCGGACATTTTAACTATTTTGATTTGTTGGAAGCACGGGATAAAATAAGCGTTGAAAATTATGAAAAATTAATATTTTCCGAAAAAACTGAAATTATATTTCGTAACTCCGACTATTCTTATTTTAGATATGAGGGAATTGTTAAAGATCAGAGAATTTACAAAAGAAACGAAAGAAATCAAAATGAGGTTTGAATGAGTATTGAAAAATGTCTGGATTATAATGATTTTAAAATATGCTTTCATGGATCTTTTAAGAAGATCGTTACTGAAGAAGACAATCGATTATTTGCTCAGCTAAGTGGAGATTATAATCCGATCCATTTCAGTGATGAAACCGCCAGAAAGGCGGGGTTTGAAAGGCGTGTTTCCAATGGATTTGTTGCAGAAAGCCGTATCGCCGCAGCATTGGTCGAAACATTTGGAAATGAGAATAATCTGGTATTGGCGATTAAAAAAAATACAAATTTTTTAAGGCCTGTATATATGGGAGATGAAATTACTGCCAGGGTCGAGGTTGTCGGAAGGGTCCCCTCAATTCGATTATTAAAAATAAAAGCAACATGTATAAACCAAAACAAGGAACAAGTTATTGAAACAAAAATGCTAATAAGAATTCTGAAAAAGGGCAATTAAAACATCAATATGTCAACTGTATATCACAGGAGTGCATATTATTTTTAAAATTGACGAGAAATTATGGGAGAAGATATGACACGTCTAAGCGAAAAAGAAGTTTTAAAAATCATTCAAGATATTTTTGAAGAAAAGTCAATTCAGATCTCGATGGACAGTTCGGCAGAAAATACTGAAGATTGGGATTCCCTTACACAAATAAACATTATAACCGAGCTTGACGAGGCGCTCGATGGGAAAGTCGGCGAGCTCGAAGAGATGGCGGAAGCGGACTCGATGAAAAAGATATTTCAAATATTGAAAGATAATTCGCTAATTTAGGCTATAGAAACAACAATGAAAGTCGCTATAAAAGCTATCGAATATTTTCTGCCTGATAAGGTCGAAAACGGGGAGACCTTAAAGAGAGATAATCCTGATTGGCGTATTGCAGAGATTGAAGACAAAACCGGTATAAAAAAACGCCATATTTCAGATGAAAATCAGAATGCACTAGAGTTGGCGAGGTTGTCTGCTTTAAAATTATTTGAAAAAGGAATCCAGCGTGAAACCATAGATTTTCTCATATTGGTAACCCAATCCGCCGGGTATGCGCTTCCGACTTCTGCATGCATACTGCAGGAGAAATTGGGATTGGGGAAAAAATGCCTGGCATTTGATATTAATCTGGGATGTTCCGGATTCATTTATGGGTTTGCGGTAGCAGGTTCGCTTATAGAAGCAGGTCTGGCCGATAATGGGTTGCTGATATGCAGTGATACATATACCAAATATATAGGTAAAAAAGATCGGGCATGCAGGCCAATTTTCAGCGATGGTGCTTCGGCTACCCTGTTGGGAAGAAGCGATAAAGATATACTCGGTCCTTTTGAGTTCGGGACGGATGGCAGCGGTTTTTATAACTTGATCGTTCCTTCTCAGACTTCGGGGGTTCCTGAACCTATAATCAACAAGGCATCCGTCGGGCAGTTGTACATGGATGGTACCAAATTATTAATGTTCGCAATGAATATGGTTCCGAAATGCATATCCTCATTGCTATCCAAATCTTCAAAAACTATTGATGATATTGACATGTATATATTTCATCAGGCTGGAAAAGTGGTCATTGATAATATTAAAAGAAGACTAAAACTGCCGGATGAAAAGGTTCTTATCAATTATGACAAAATTGGGAATACGGTTTCATCATCCATTCCCATCGCTCTTAAACAGGCATTGGAACAAAATCTTATCCAAGATGGCGATCAAATCATGCTGGTCGGGTTTGGTGTGGGCTATTCCTGGGGAGGATGTATTGTCAATTGGGATAAGAATTCGTGGGAAAACCTTTGATTTTTTTACTGATGGGAACGGATAAATTCTATGGATAAAAATAGCAGGAAATATGATGTCTTCATTCATGGAGAAACTATTGATCTTGTCATCCCAAATGAAAATGCTATTGATGAAGATGGTTGGCATAACTGGTTTAATGATCCGCTAACCACAAAGTACCTTCACAATTTAGGCCAATTCCCTGTATCTAAGGAACAGCAAAAACGCAGACTGCAAAAAATGAGCGAAGATTCACAGGATGCTTTGTCTCTTTTAATCCTTCCCAAAGGCACGGAAAAAGTAATCGGGATTACGCATATTAAAGGAATAGACTGGAAACTTCGATCCGGACATTGCGGATTAATCATAAGTTCACGTGACCGGTCCTTTAATATTTATCATGGCCTGGAGTCAAAAGCGCGAATGGTAGAGCATGCTTTTGACGTATTGGGTCTGGAAAGAGTATGGGGGGCACAGGTTGTTGACCTTGAGGTATGGCAGCGGTATCAGGTGCTGTTTGGCTTCAGACCCGAAGGAATAACAAGAAGGACATTCAAAAAAGGTCAGAAATATTATGATGAAGTGATAACCTCCTGCCTTGTGGAAGATTATCTCAAAATTAAAGAAGAAAGGGACGGTCAATACTGGCCTGGGAAAGCAAATATGATGAAATTATTGAGGACGGTTCCAAAGGAATCCCTTGTTGATAAAGTATCACTGGCAATTCAGTCATCAATGGTGGATTATATGAAAAATATCAAAATGAGTTGAGAAAATCATTATAGTTTTTGTCAATCACATGACTGGCCGACTAATCTAACGATATACTTTTGAGGTGACAATGTATCCAGATAATAAACATCCGAGTTCGAATATCGAGGAAATGAAAACAGATGATTCGCTGAAAAAAAAGACAAGAGAATGGATGAACCATGCGGCGCGATACAAATACACCTATGGATTTACATGGATGGGTGTCCCCATCATTCAACAGCCCCAGGATGTCATGGCTTTTCAGGAAATCATATGGAAAGTAAAACCAGATCTGATTGTTGAAACCGGCATAGCACACGGCGGATCACTCCTGCTTTCGGCATCTCTTCTTGAACTGATGGGCGGTGAAAGAAATGTTATCGGAATCGATATCGATATCCGTGCGCATACCAGAGAGGCCATAGAAAAAAATTCATTATCGAAGAGGATTAGAATGATCGAAGGCTCGGCGGTCGAAAAATCAACTGTCGATCAATTTTATGATACGGCTGGAAATTTTACAAAAGCCCTGTTGATACTTGATTCCAATCATACCCATGAGCATGTGTTAAACGAACTTTTGATTTACTCGGAAACTGTTAAAAAAGGCAGCTACATTATTGTATGCGATACCCGCATTGAGGACTGTCCGGTTGAATTTTTTAAGGATCGGCCATGGGGGACTGGTAATAATCCCAAGACAGCCGTGCATGAGTTTTTAGAAAAAAATGACCGTTTTGTTATTGATAAACATATACCGGATAAATTGCTGATTACAGCAAATCCGGATGGATACCTTAAATGCATCAAGGATTAAAACATGGAAAAAATTCCTGTTGCCGGCCCCTCTATCACACAAAAGGAAATTGATTACGTTACAGATGCCGTTACAAATGCATGGTATGCCAATGCAAATATCTATAATGAAAAGTTTGAAAAGTCTTTTGCTGAATATATAGGTATTCAATATGGCGCGAGTCTTCCTTCCTGCACGTCGGGTATCCATCTGGCATTGCTCGCAAGCGGCGTCGGGCCGGGCGATGAGGTAATTCTTCCTGATGCGACGTGGATAGCGTCTGCGGCACCCATCACATATGTCGGGGCGACTCCGGTATTTGCCGATATTGAAGCTGATACATGGTGCCTTTCCGCCAGGTCCTTTGAAGAGTGCATCACCCCAAGGACAAAGGCCGTTATTCCGGTTGATCTGTATGGCGGAATGCCGGAGTATAACGACATTCTATCAATTGCAAAAAAGAAAGATATATTTGTCATCGAGGATGCGGCAGAAGCAGTTGGCTCCGAATATAACAAATTTCGGGCCGGCTATTTTGGGGATGTGGGTGTATTTAGTTTTCATGGTTCCAAAACATTGACCACCGGTGAAGGCGGGATGCTGGTTACTGATGACAAAGATATATATGACCGAGTGCAGTTTCTGAGAGATCACGGACGCAGGCCCGGCGACGTCATGTTTTTTAATGAAGAAGTTGCCTATAAATACAAAATGAGTTCCATGCAGGCGGCACTGGGCCTGGCACAACTGGAACGCATCAATGAGTTGGTTGACAAAAAGCGGGATATTTTTTCATGGTATAAGCAGCATTTGGAGGGCCTGGAGGGAATAAGGCTGAATCATGAACCTGAAAATGTGAAGAATACTTATTGGATGGTGACAGCAATCATTGATAAGAAATTTGGTTTAAAAAAGGAAGATATTATTAAGAAAATGGCGGGAAAAAATATTATGACCCGTCCTTTTTTCCATCCTTTAAGTTCTCTGCCGGCATATCAAAAGATACCGGGCAGAAAAAGTGCGCAGAGCAGGAATAAAGTTAGTTACGATTTATGTTCGCATGGTATTAATTTACCTTCGGGCTTTAACATGACAGAAGGTGTGGTAGGGTATGTTTGTGAAACGCTAAATGAAATTTTAAAAGGATAGCTTACGAAGAATTTTGCCCGCCAATGGTATCACAAGATGGTTGCGTGAGTACATCCATATGGATTGGTCATAAACCTCATTAAATAAGTAATCAAATAATATCTGGAGGCAAATTTATAACGCTCATGAGATTTCCATATCAACAGACCATTAAGACAAAATTGAATAAGATAGTTTCCCGGACATGGCGTATTTCGGCCGTATTTTATAAAATGAAGTATCAACAACAGGTTGTTGAGGCATTACTCGCAAATACCAATATCTTTTTCATTCTGAGCACTGGACGATCCGGAACCCAATTTCTTAGTAATCTCTTGAGCCAAATTGACGATAGGACTTTAGTGATGCATGAACCAGATTTCTATTATGATATAGGAGTTCTTGAAAAGAGTAAAAATTCGAAACAGTATGCATCTGATTATATAAATAATTTTCGAAAGTTTTCTATATACGATCGGATCGATGGAAATGAAGTGGAAGGGTATGGTGAGGTTACAGGGACTTTGAGATTCCATAGTGAAGCGCTCAGGGGCGTCTTCCCGAATGCGAAGATAATGTTGATGAGTCGAGATGGTCGCGATGTTATCCGATCGGTTATGGGTTGGCCAGAATTCTATGGTAAAGAGAGTAAAGGCGCATATAATTTAACCCCCCAGCAAGACGACAAGTATTTTGACAAGTGGCACGATATGACCCGATTTGAAAAACTATGTTGGTCATGGCAGAATTCAAATAGATCTATGCTTTCATTGATACAACCAAATGAAATCTTTCAATTTGAAAAAATAATCTCGAGTTATGAATATTTTAAAACAAGAGTTCTGGATAAATTGGAATTAAATGTTTCAGAACAACAATGGACGGATTCAGTCAACAGAAAATCTCCAAATTCAACGAAACAATATGATTTTCCGCATTGGGCGGACTGGTCTGAAAGTCAAAAAGAGACCTTTATGTCAATTTGCGGGCCGATAATGGAAAAACTTGATTATGACTTAACCGAAATTTGCTGATATTTCTATATTTATATAGCCTGTCGTTGCACAAAGATGGAAGAAATTTTATATTTAAAAGAACCTCTCAGCGGATTTCAAAATGACTGAAAAAATAAAATTTAATGTAATAATTCCAACGCGCGAAAGAGCCGATACTTTGCTCTATTGCTTGCGCACAGTAGTTGCCCAGAACTATGGGGACTTAAATATTATTGTCAGCGATAATTTCAGCCAGGATAATACCAAAGAAGTTGTAGATTCTTTTGCTGATCCTCGAATCAAGTATATCAACACCGGCAAACGCATCAGCATGTCGCACAACTGGGAATTTGCACTAAACCATGTGAAGGATGGCTGGGTGACATTTCTGGGGGACGATGACGGTCTTTTGCCCGGGGCACTTACCAGGGTTGCTGCTATAATTCAAAAAACTGGATGCCAAGCGATTAGATCCAAGTTATGCATTTACTTTTGGCCGAATGCACCTAAAGCGAACGATAAGTTAATCGTCCCTTTAACTACAAAGATTGAATTAAGAAATGGGCATGAATGGTTAGGTAAGTTGATGCGTGGTAATGCGGTTTATTCTGATTTGCCCTGCATTTATACAGGGGGATTTGTAGTTGTCTCAGCTATTGATTCGGCTCGCGGAAAAGGCGGTGCTTTTTTCTTATCAAGGAATCCTGATATTTATTCAGCCATCGCTTTAGCATCAACACTGGATAATTATATAATGTTAAATGAACCAATAGCGGTTGGTGGCGTATCTTCTCATAGTACTGGATGCTCTTCGTCTATCGGCGATAATCTGACTCCTGTTCAGAAATTTTTTTCAGAAGAAAATATTCCATATCACAATATGATAGAAGGTGGTGAGAAGGCTAAATCTTTGCCGATTGCAATTTATGACAGTTATCTCAAATCGAACCATCTTCATAATGATTTTTTAAAAGTAAAAATAGAGGATCAGCTATCATTGGCTTTATCCATAGCGACGCCGCAAAACCATGCCGACTTGCGAGAATGGTGTCGACAGATTGCATCGGAAAATGGCGTAGATATAGAGGTTGTTGATCAAAAAATCAAACAATTCAAAAAACGATCATTCCGTCAGTGGCTGCAAAGAAAAGTAAACCTTACTTTCAGAACATTAAATATTTCGGGTAAAGAGTTTGGTATTCAAGATATATATGGTGCCGCGATTCTGGCCAAAGCGGTTTTTCTTCTTGAAACACGTTATGCACATTGGAAATGTGAAAAAATAAAAAACTTTTTTATTAAACAATTAAAAAAGTATGGTGAGGATTCGTAATCTTATTAGCGAGGATATCTCGCTTGGTTCTATATGAAGTTTTATTGCGGAAGTATTCAGAATGAGTGTTAACCCGGAATTATCCATAATTGTTCCCAACTATAATAATGGGCAATATATTAAAGATTGTATCGAAAGCATATTAAGCCAATCTTTTGATGATTACGAGATAATCATTGCCGATGATCGATCAGATGATAATTCGCGAGAAATTATAAATGAGTACGTTGATAAATATCCAGATCGCATTAAGAAAATATTTAACGAATATAATCTGGGAGTTTCCCGGAATCGGCATAATGCGATTTTATCCTCAACCGGTCGCTACATAACGACACTTGATAGTGATGATTACTATTACTCCCCCAAAAAACTGGCGGCCGAAATAAGATTAATTGAGGAACATAAAAAAAAATATAATAGCAACATTATCGCCTATTC
>JAQIBZ010000530.1 GCA_027858815.1 Desulfobacteraceae bacterium | reverse complement strand
TTAATGAAAAAAAATGATTTATCAAAAAGACAAAAAAACCTCTATTTCCGTCGCATTGGCAATCTATAACGGGGAACGTTACCTGCCGGAACTATTAGAGAATTTACTCCTTCAGACACGGCTTCCGGATGAACTGGTAGTTTCAGATGATGCGTCAACCGACAGTACAGTAGCTATATTAAGGGACTTTGCGCAAAAAGCGCCCTTTGCTGTCCGAATTCATACCCATTCGAAAAACAGGGGTGTGACAAAAAATTTTGAAAATGCGGTTTCCAAATGTACGGGAAATTTTATTTTTCTTTCCGACCATGATGATGTATGGTTGCCGGACAAAATTTACCGGACTGCTGAACTGCTGATCAAAAACCCGAGAGCCGGGGTTGCTTTCTGCAATGCACAAATGGGCGACGAAACACTCGCACCTCTGGGCTATACTCTGTGGGAAGCTTTGGGATTTTCAAGGCAAAAACAGGAGAAAGTCCGAACCGGAAATGCTCTGGAAATTTTTCTTCAATATTCCATGATCGCAGGAATGACCATGGCTTTCCGGTCAACGCTCCTGGATATGCTGCTGCCTTTCCCGGACATGGTGAGTTGTCATGACACCTGGATTCTGCTGCTGGCCGCTGCAGTTTCAGACATTTCTTTTACTCCGGATACGTTAGCAATTCATCGAGTCCATGGAAAAAATAACAGCAACATGACAAAAAAAAACCTTTATCAGCAGTATCTAAAAGCAAGAGCACAAATCAAAAACGACCGCCTGACGTATTCTCTAAAATTCAACCAGGCCTTGCAGGAACGACTCAATCGGGTAAAAAATAATTGGAATGTAAAACCAAGCGCCCTTGACCTGCTACAAAAAAAGATAGCCCATGCGCAATTACGTGTGGATATGCCTGGACCAAGGATGAAAAGGGTTTTTCCGATTGCAAACGAGATGAAAAACCGCAATTACGCGCGTTTTTCCTATGGCATCAAAAGCGCATTGCAGGATTTATTATTACGGTGAGAAGGCTATATCAGAGACTCTAAACTTTTATCCCTCATCTTGTAAAACCCGCAACATTTGTTGCCGCGATGCGCAGATTGTTTAGTGAAAGCGTTATAGAAAACAATCGTTCTATTGAATGAAGCAGGGTACCGTCATAAGATAATGGTTCTTCGGGATAATCGTCCCAGCCGAATTTCAGGTTAATCAAAGGCGCCAATGCCGAAGCCCTCGCCCAAAACATAGTGCCCACCGGGAAATTGAAATATTCAGGCAAATTCCGAAGACCCAAACGATCCGCAATCGTTTCAGCCATATATTTGTTTGCGCTCCAACCAAAAACATTAGGATCGTCAGCAATTGCCATTCCAATGGAAGTATCACGTTTCATTGCAGCCAATATACTGTCGGCCATTGTTCTTTCCTCTCTGCCGACCAGATTTTCGAGTAAAAACAGATACCAGGACTTCCCATAACCGGCGTCCTCTACGCAAGCACTTTTTTTAGTATGAAAATGGCCAACAAAATCATAGCAATCAACCAATTCACGACCAAATGCTGTTAAAAACGGACCGATATCACGTCCGCGATTCGGCACAATGCGGATATCCATGACACGGCCTTTATAGCCCTTCAACGCGTTGGCAACTAAATCGCGAGCGTCTTCATTTGTAACGCTGATAAACAAGTCGGGACGAATACGATTACGGGACAATCGATTGATTATTTCCGACAACAACTCAGGATAGTAAACATGCAGGTGCAGGGCAACGCGCTCATTACCAGGCAAATCAAATACCTCTGTGTTTCCTTCGACAATCACGGGATAATTCCACAGCCCCTCGGGCTGACCAGCCCTCAAAAAGTCCGCCAATGGATCGGATCCCGCAATCTCAAGGCCATGTTGTTCCGAATAAATACCCGGATGAAACCCCGGAAATGATTTCCGGTGCCCAATTCCACTGGCCCAGGCCCGAACATAAGAACAAACTTCCATTCCAATCGTCGCATCATGAGGAAGTGGCGGAGGATAAAATGGGACCGGTTCATGTGGGGGTAGCGATGGAGGGCACACAAAAAAATCCCGTCGGAATAGCCCGGAGGAAAGAATAGACTGAACATCGATTTGCTCCTGGTGCGCCCGGACAATAACTTTTTGGGCAACCGAATCCAGGCTTGTGACATATTTTTGCATGTTAAAAAAAGACTCCGATGCCTCAAGGCACTTTACACCAATCCGCTTGCGTAAGTCCCGTGATCCGGCCAGAGTTAAAATCCTCTCCGCCAGGCTTTTTATATCAGATGCGACACAAAAATCTTCAAACCCAATTTTATTCAGAAAATCAGAAATCGCTATGGTCTCATTAAAGCAAATTACTGGCAATCCCTTTGCCATTGCATCAATGGCAAATTTCGGCCACGATTCTTTCTTTGACGTAAACAAAAACAGATCTGCCACTTCAAAAGCAACTTCAATGGTAAGGGCCTTCGTTCCAACAAAAATAAGGACATGCTTTTCAAGGCCTGCCTGGCGAATATGGTTTGTAAGATATGAATGATAGGCAAGATCGATTTCATTGTTGTAATCTTGATCAATCCATACGAACCGACATCTATCACCTCCATGAAAGCGAACAACCCGAGCTGCGCACTTAATAAAAAAATCGATATTTTCACGAAGCTGGGGAAGCCGTCCTGCACCGAGCACAACCACTGAATCATCCGGAATATCATCCGGGCGGATAAGACGACGAACAATCGCTTTTTCCATAATCGCTTTTTCCATAATCGCTCGGGCCATTTGCAACTTGCCATCTGTACATTTTTTCAATGGCGAAGGATCTTTGTCTTTAATCTGAATATGGATATTTGAATCAATAGGTGTGGTGAAATCCGCCAAGACGCTTTGCAGTGTCACCCTGGCTGAAAACACAACTTCACCAGACCAGAAAATGACTTCTCGGAAAACATTTCGCTGATGAGCATCAGCAGCGAATTCATGGATTAAGCTTATCGTCGGTACAGAATGTCTGCAAAGAAATGGCAGGATCTGCCGGGATGCAATGCTGTTGACCAGGGCAAACTTGAAATCAAAACGGTTACATAACTGACCTGCCACAATGTCTGCCTGGTCCGGGTCTTGACTTATCATGAGAGAATGAAGCACGGTGACTTCGAGCTGACAAAAAGATTCTGAAAGCGGTCCGCCGCCCGAAAGCAAAATAACGATATTATATCTCCCGGCCAAAACCTTGGCAATGCTAACGGCAAACATTGACGAACTTGATTGGAATGCTTCATGACTGACGATAAGAATGGTTTTTCTGCCTGCCTTGAACCGGTGATGGGTTAAAACATCCATAGCAGGCAGGGTGAAAATAAGCCGAATGTAATGCATTAGACCGATCAGGCCTTCTTGCCGATGCATATCAACAAACTGGCGAAAAAATGATACTATTCCGCCATATTTTATTAAAATTTCAGAAAAGAACCTGAACATAAATTTCAATTTCCTTTACACAAAAACAATCAATGGATTGCTTCGTAGAAGGCGTTTAATACCTTGTTCTTAAATTAGATCGAATTTATTTTCTTGCAATAATGAAGCCCCCGTAGCACATGCTTTTGGGACACAGATTGATTGTCCTGATTAAAAATTTCATCAATACCATTTTTAGAGAAATCCGACTGTTTTAACTACCGTAGGTTATGAGAATACATAACCGATGAATTTTTTACTGAATAACCAGCTAACACATCCGATAAAAAATCTCAAATATTTTGACCAACCACTTAAAATCTGATATCAAATTTTAAATTCATTTTAAAGATAATGCCGGCAAATATTAAAACAAAAACCTAACCCAAAAATAAAAAAGCTATATTTTTTGTAACTATTCCTTTCGATGTTCTACCGGTTAATATAATAGGAATCAAACAATCAACAGGAGATAACAGAATGTTTTTGTTCTAATCAGCTTTCAACATAAAAATATGGAGTCGTAAAAACTTCTGAACATGTCCTATCAAATAGATTATCTGGTTATCAACTTCTCTCAAGTTGATTCCCACAACCTATGACATATTGCCTGTCATTACGAGGAGTGAGGAACGAACGACGAAGTAATCTCCCTGTTTTCCTGGAGATTGCTTCGGTCTTGCCTCCCTCGCATTGACAGAAAAAGTCGACATCCGTATGATGATCGGCCTAACTTGAGCGAACCGGATAAGCAGAATAGGTTATAAACGGATTGTATCGTACATTACAGGGGAAAAATTATATGCATCTTCAAGAGATTAAAGTCCGCCTTGTTCGCAGTGATGAAAAGCCTATCATTCATTCATGAACAGATACAGTCTTATCACTATCTTGGAGCACTCCCTAAAATCGGTAACACCATTTGGTATATTGCAACATAACAAAACAACTGGCAAGCCTTGTTGGTTTTTGCTGTTGCCGCCTTGAAGTGTAGCGTACGAAATAATCTGATAGGTTGGTTTTTCCGGCATCAATATGACCGATTTAAATTTATTGGCCAACAATTCACGTTTTCTTATTTTACCTCATAGCTATCATAAGAACTTGGCGTCAAAAATTCTGTCTTTGTGTCAGCGCAGAATACAACAAGATTGGATAACGCGTCTCGGTTATCCATTACTGTTACTGGAAACATTTGTCGATCCAACACGATTCAGCGGAACAATCTACAAAGTTACAAAGCTATAAATTGGCGCTTTGCAGGTTACAGTAAGGGTTATCAACGCACCTGCAATGGATATAGTAATACACGTAAATCCCCTAAAATGGTGTTTGTTCAGTCACTGCAACGGAATGCCTGTACATTATTATCTCGTTCAAGATTAAACAAACGATACCAGACAGGAGGTCCAAGAATAAAACGACGCGCCCAGCATATAAAATCCTGGCCGGATTTTTTCATAGAAATTACTGATCCTCGCAGAGCGCAGGGGAGGCACCACAGTATTAAAGTCGTATTGTCTATCGCCACTGTTGCAATTTTATGCGGGATGCGTGGATATTGAGGTATTTCTGACTGGGCAAAGGCTCTCAATCCGAAGGCAAGTGCGCGTTTCGGTTGCCGTTTTCAGAATAAAAAATATATCGTACCGAGTAAAAGTATCATCCGTGATGTGTTAATTCGAGTTGACCCAGTGGAACTCGATCAGGCCCTTAATTGATAGAACAAATTTATCGTGATCTTCTAATTGATCATGTTGACAACCGCAGCCAGCTTCACTAATTTATAAAGTTGTTATGATTTAAGAAAGCGCAAAATGTTAAAAACATGGACAATAACGAACAGCGTTTTATTTCCGTCTGTTTTTTACTTATTTAGGTGCCACGTGAACAAACGATGCATTCCAGTTATCTTGTTTTTATTTATTATTGAAACAATTTTGCTTATAATGAATTTTAATACAGCCCAAGCTAAAGACAAAACGGTCTTTACCAATGGCGGAATTGAATTCAAAGGGAATCGGGTGATAGCCAATTTTAAAAATGTTGCCTTAAAAGATGTGCTTGACAGCTTTAAATCAGCCAAAAAAGTTTCCTACCGAGGAGATCGGTTGCTATTAAATATGAAGGTCTCAAAAACTTTGGAAAATGCCACCGTTGAAGAGGCTCTAAAACGCATTCTTTTCAATTTTGACCATGTTCTGATTTATGATGCCGACAGCCAGGTAAGCCAGGTCTTAGTAATAAACAAAAGTGATGATATCGGTAATATTGAAAAACTCATCTTTATTGATTGTGACGGTTTGGACTCAACTGCTCATGGTAATTACCAGAACAGACGCGGTGGTTCAGCGATGAGGGATTCAAAAATTACGAGGGCTCATGAGAAATCCTCCCCTAAAAAAAAATCAAAGAGACAGCCGGGTCCTCCTAACCTACCTGATAGCGATCACGTGCACTTGCCTGATAACTATCCAGTCTCCTTCTATTAATAATTAGATTGCCAGAGACTCTGTTCGCCGCTAAATGGAGATATGACTTATATCGTTTTTGAACAAACAGATAAAACAAAATGATAATCAAAAATTGTTAGGATCTCAAAAATACATCACCGTGAGAATGGAAACAATGATGCTATCGCCTCATCAGCCTTTAATTTACATGACCGATTTTATCTGTGTTTGCCGATTTCTCATCCGTCCGAACAAAATAGGCTGATAGCTCACCCCATTGACTTTTTTCACCATCGTCTTAAGTGTTACTTTCATCGAAAAAAATTTCACCTGTGAAAGAAAATTGTTGAGCCCTAACGAACAAGGATAGATCAACATGAAGCGTGTTGATCAGCGTATTAATGTTGGTCAGGCTGTCTTTTTCCGTAATATCAGTGAGGTGGGTATATCTTGCAGTGGGCATGGGACTGGAATGACCAAGAATTGCCTGGATATGACGAAGGCTTAAGCCGCGTTCAGGCAGATGCGCGTGACATAAGAATAACGAAGTGAGTGGATAGAGACTTTTTTTATGCCGCATTCATTGACCACCATTTTCATGGCTTTCTGTGCACCGCCTCTGTCCATATGCGTTGTTACCTGTCGAATGGTTTCTATAGAGCCGTTGGCATTGGGGAATATCAGCTTTGGGTGTTTATGCTTTTGCCATAGTGTACGCAATGCCAGCAACGTCAGACCCGGCAACGGCACCAGGCGATCTTTATGCCCTTTGCCCCGACGAATATGAAAGTCTTGTTCATACCGGCATCAATATCGCAGACCTGGATGGATAAGGCTTCTTCTAACCGAAGCCCCATTGAATAAATGGTCAATAAGAAAACACGATAGCGGATTTTGCATGTTTTTCCGATGATTTTTTCAATTTCTGTTGAAGTGAGAAGATTCAGGAAAATCTCTATTTTTCCAATAAATAAATCCTCACCCAATGGCCGACCGGTTCGTTCATGTTTCCTGAATAGCTCTATCTCAGCTTTCTCAACATCAAACGCTAAAAAATCCTTCCAGTTTTTATTGATCAGATTACATAATGGTTTTGTTTTTACAAGAAGATCATCTTTGCCCGTAATATGCGGCGCCGCAGTGCTCCAGCGCCATTTTTCCGGGCTTTTTACCAAACCGGCCCGAACAGGATTTAATTCAATATATTTCGCACAGGCCAGCAGATATCGCTCATCCATTATAAAAGATGAAAATCTGCCCTGCCATAAATGACCGCGCCAGCCCTCACGAAAATTGATTTGCCGGGTGTATCGCCGGTGTGCCTCACCAATGGCAAGATTCAAACCGTCTTTAGTTTCCGGTACGGCAATCAGATAAATGTGGTTGGGCATCAGGCAGTATCCCCAGATATCTGAAGGATGTCCCCGGAATTTGCCGGATTTTTTGTAGGATTATCCCTACAAAAAAAATCAGACAAAACCTGACAATGATTGACTTTTATTGACTTTTCTTGACTTTTCTTTTTTAAGAGTCTAATTATTATTGAAACGTTTAAGACCATCATGCATAGAAATTTTGCGTCAAACAATCACGCATCAAAAAAATTCAGATAAAAGAGGCGATGAAATAGTTAAAAAAACCAAGATTATTGAAAGTGTTAGCTCAAAACGCAATATTCAGTCTCTCACCTATTTATATTATTTAAGGAGGGTGATTCGTTAGTTTCAGTAAGTAATGTCTGATTAGGTTTCTGCGTCATATCAGAAAACATGGTGAAAAAAAATAAATTATACTAAAAAGTATCCTGACGCCTTGAATCTCAGCCAAGGGATAGGTGTGCTTTTTATTGCAGCAACCCTGATTATATTGTTTTCTCATTCATCCCAGGCGATAAACAGACAGGTATTTGCGGATGACGGCATTGAATTCAAAGAAAACCGGGTGAGCACGGATATCAAAAATACACCCTTAAAAGATGTTCTTGCGGCCTTTCAATCGGCAAAAGAAATTTCCTATCAGGGGCCATCGGCCCTGTTGGGAATAAAAATTTCAAAATCCATTGAAAATGCCACCATCGAAGACGCGCTGAAACGCATCCTATTCCATTTTGATTATGCCCTGATTTATAATGCCGACAGCCAGGTGATTCAGGCCCGGGTGGTAAATAATAAGCCCGGCCATGAATCTGTTGCAACGTTACAAGGACAAAACACTCTCAAAAAAACACAAAGATCGAGGAGAAGACCGATAGATCCTGCTGTACCCTAAGTAAGAATTATCACTCAGGATTTGCGCCTCGAATTTGGAGCTTTTTTCTTTGCCATCGGATTCTGACTTTTTACGAGTTTGTCAAACTATATCCCATAAAATAAAAAGGAGGTGACATGAAAACATAAACAATTTATCCATTGCATACTCTAAATCCACAATTACACCTTATTTGAAAAATTTATGGAGGAAATAACATGAAGAAAATAAAATTACGATTTTTCCTGCTGCCTTTTTTATTACTTTTGTTGGCGGCCGGAGGCAATGCCTGGGCATCGTCCACAACGTCCATTAGCATCCCGGCTGACGTCTATCAAGCGCAATCGTTTGACATTGTTGGAACATCTACTTATGATGGCACGGAACCACTCATGGCCAGAATGAAGATCATTGTCAGCGGATCAATGGATTTTGACGACTACGAAGACACCAGCGGCGATGGTACGGTGGCGAGCAATGTTTTTAAAATCACCGCAATCGATGGCAATGGCTCAGCCAGTGCCACAGAGATCGATACCAGCGCCTCACTGGTGGACGGTGACTTTATCACCTATTTTGGCCCGGATTCTGGTTTTCCTATTACCGCAGGTTATTCCGACACTCATACCTTTACCATTCAAATGAACAATACCTTCCCGGCACCCATATGCACATATGATGTTACTCTGCAGCTTGTCGAATGGGTTGACAGTGATGTGGTCCAGGTATTGTCCGAGGCTACCGCCTATGCCAACCTGCATCTGTTGGAAAACGCTTTTGCCAATATCGTGGCATTTGGCGACAGCCTGACGGATCACGGAAATGCCAATGCACTGGATTCCGGTTTGCCAGAATCATGGACAAATCGCGAAGATTCCCCAATTCCTGGTAACCATGTCTGGCTTGACTACCTCAACAATGTTTTATGGACCTCAACCGGTTCAACCATGTATAACTACGCTGTTGGCGGGGCAATGACCCAGTATAATACAAATGAATCTATTTATACCTATGGCCTAGACACTCAGGTTACTGATTATCTCGCCGGAAACGACCCTTACAACGGTACGCAGGATCTTCCAATAGATCCTCTTGACCCTGCAGACACGCTGTACGTCATCTGGATCGGTGCAAACGACATGATGGCATATTTGAGCAGCCCAGATGGTGATCCAACCGATGAAATCACCGCTGCAGTCACCCGAATCGGCACCCAAATGGGGTTACTGGCAGCTGATGGCGCCACCAATTTTTTAGTGCTTAACCTGCCGGATTTGGGCGCAACACCATATTTGATTAGCTCGGGCACAACTGCACAGGCCGGAGCCACTGCACTGACCCAGGCCTTTAACTCAGCCCTGACATCCGCATTAGTAGGATTTGAATCTGGTTCAGGCCTGACTGTCAATACAGCTGATGCATTCTTTATAATGCACAATTTAACTGCAATTGATATGTTTGATAATGAAACCGATATGTATGTTTCTGCTAGCGGTACTCCTGACCCGAAAGATTATCTTTTTTATGACGGGATTCATCCAACCACCCATGCCCACCTGGTCATGGCAAATATTTTAACCAACTTCGGAGTGGGCGCATATATTGATAAAAATGAAAATGGCTCATGGGACATCATTGATGACCCTACTTATCCAACAATCCAGGAGGCTGTTGACACGGCTGTTGATGGCGAAATCGTCATCGTTCCTTCGGATACGGCGGTTGCGGGCGCTGGTATAATAAGCTACAAACTGCACACCGAAGCCATTGCAATTGAAACACCCAACCTGACGCTGAAATCGGCAAATGGCCGCGATAGTGTATTAATCAACAACCCCAATGTGGGTTCGGAAACTTTCGGCATTGGCGTTCTGGCCAATATGGGAACGGTCACGGTTGATGGGTTTACGGTAAATAATTTCAGAAACGGAATTTGTCAAAGCAGTACACAATCTGTGGGCACCGCTTACATCGTCAAGAATTGCAAAGTAATTCCTGAAAACATGGGCTCGGCTCCGTATCTCCGTAACGGCATCCAGGTCTCAGGAGCCAATTCGCAGGTTATTGGCAATTATATTGTCGGTGCTCCGCTCACGAATGACTGGGCCAGCACAGGTATCGGCGTTGTGAATGCCTCAAATGTTCTGGTTCAAGGGAATACTGTAAACACCAATAACAACGCAGGCTATGGCATTAACGTGCTAAACTACAGCACTGCTTTGGTAGAACAGATTACAATTAAAGAAAACTCTGTTACTGGAAGCTCTGGCATCGGTATTGCCGGGTACGACAACACAAAAGAAGTAACAGATGTTTTTATCTATGACAATATAATCCATGATAATAGGTACGCTGGCATCAATGTGCAGACAGTGTCGTTGGGAAATGCCACCATCACCGGAAATCAGATACTTGATAATAATCAGGGCATCCGGGTTTCAGGCACATCTGCAGTATTGACAGGCGATGTTTCTGCAAACAACAATACCATAACAGGCAATGATTTTGGGGTTGTAGGCATTGATGGCGGGCCCTATGTCGACGCCACCAACAACTGGTGGGGCGCAGCCAACGGCCCCGGGGGATCTGGCCCCGGCGATGGTGATTCTGTATGGTATAATGTGTATTATGATCCGTGGTTGACGTCTGACCCTTCCACTGCTGGCACCGACACCATCGGCGTTTATGATCCCGCCACCAGGAAGTTCTATCTGAGAAACTCCAACGATAACGGCGTCGCGGATGTTGTATTCGGGTATGGCGG
>JAQIBZ010000527.1 GCA_027858815.1 Desulfobacteraceae bacterium | reverse complement strand
GGCAGTGAATTGTACCGGGGACTTGGCTCGATTCTACTGGGCGGCCTTGCCATGTCAACGGTTTTTACTTTATTTGTGATTCCCGCATTGCTGGTGTTTGTTATCGGGTTTGAAAATACATAGATACCCTAAAATTGAGTTGATTTTTATTATGGATTTACAGTATCCACATTGAATAAACGTTTGATTCACTAAACCCCCTTAGTAGTCTATGCGGAAATTACAATGTTTTTAAGCAACCTTGAACCGCTGATCACTGTGTTGACTTCCCTCTTGAAGGCACTGTGGCGATTGTATTTTTCTTTACAATATTCATGTATGATTTTTGTCGCCTTTTTCACATCCTTTGTTGCCACATACACTTCGGCAAGAGAGCAAAGCACTTGGGCTGCCCTTTTATAGGCACCCCTATGCTGTTTAGACACAATATCATCGATTCGGTTTCTTCCTATTCTTAATGCCCAGTTAAAGTATTCCACAAGTTTGGATTTTGGAAATTTATTTTTTTTAATTCCTTTTATGATTTCATCATGAAAGGTTATGTCGTCATCATCTTCTTTGATGTTAATTTGATATGAGTAAACAGTATTTTTATCGGCGTATCCTGCCAAAAGATCTTCAATGGTTGTGACATGTTCCCCGGAATCTGTAACCGCAAGCACCACTGCCCCAAAAACCAGGCCGATATTCAGGCCATAGGACCATCCAAGACTTTTTGATTTTTTTACCATGAGAAATGCATCATCAAGTCGTCCTGCCATGAGCAGACCTTTTAAATACAATGACTTTCCATCATCGTTCATTCCTTGTTGCTTTGCAAAAAAAGACAAAACTGTTTCCAATTCCCCCCTTTTATTTTGTTTTATCGCTTCTTTCTGCAAACCAAGCAGATTATCATCACATGGTTTTGAAAAAAGTTTTTCTCGGATTCCTTCTAAAACATATTCCGGGTTATCCAATAGTTCACCTGCTTCAATCAAAAATCGGCTTACCGTTTCCCTGGCATCCCCTTTTTTAAATACCTGCAACGCCTCTTTACTCACTTCAACAATATCATCCAGCCTGTTTTCCGTTTTTAAACAGTTCAGCCAGAACAAATAGCCATGGGGCTGATTGTTTTTCCAAGCCCTTGCAAGCTTTGCAACCCCTTCTATTCCTTGAAGGCGATTCACCACCTCAATCAGTAAACTTGCCGGCCTGCCCTTTATTTCCATTTTTACCAGCAAATTTTTCCAGGTCGGAACAAAGGATTGAAGATCAGCCATTTCCCCTTCCCGGGCATCAATCACATCCTGGAGCAATGGATAAGATTCATTAATTTTAAATTCATTATAACGGTGGGATGCATCAAGTTCCATGACAGCAGCAAATTTATCCAATCTTTTATTCTTATCAGATGTATCATAAACGCAACGAGCATACCTGGCCCTTTCTTCCCTGAAATCCACGTCAAGTTCCGATAGGGCATAGTCGTTGTTATCTATTTTCTTCTTTAAATTAAACAATGCCTCATATATGGTTATTGAGTCTTCAATCTGATCATTAAAAAACAGATTTTCAACATCTTGAAACAGGTCGGTCAGCGCTTCTATCTGCTCTTCACTTATATAATCGGGCTCATCATCATAATGGTAATCATCCCAATCCCAGTCATCCAAATATTCATAATCGCCGTTTTCAATGGCTTCTATCCTTTCTGCTATGGCTTCCTTCAAGGCCTGTATCTCATCAAGAATGGTTTCAACATCAGTCACTATTTTGTCTGCAGACTTGGTTTCAGGCATAAAAGATTGAATTTTTTGTAAAAAAGCAACCCTTTGAGAAGTAGGTTCTTCCTTTGCCATTCCAAGGATTACATCAATAAGGTCCTGTTTTGACACTTCATTGCAAGCAGTTGCGATTTTTTCTAAATAGGGCTTTAAAGAAATTTGTGACTCTGATCCGCTCATTTTTCCATCCTTATTTTATTTTCGGTATACCCGTTTTTTGTATCCTTTTATCATCTTTTAATATTTTTATTCTCGGGTAAAAATACTTAGAAACCACTCCACAACTTGATTTGCAAACTGTGCCTGGTGCTGTTTTGATGTCATCTGGTGATCTCCACCCTTGTGGATAATCTTTTGTTTGGGAGACTGCATGCGGGTGTATATATCATGGGCATTTGAAACCGGTACCACCTCATCGGCATCCCCGTGAAAAATCAATACATGGTGGAGGGATTTTGT
>JAQIBZ010000472.1 GCA_027858815.1 Desulfobacteraceae bacterium | reverse complement strand
AGCCGGCTTTATCGGCTTCCATCTGTCAAAACGTCTTCTGGCAGATGGCTTTCATGTTTTTGGTGTGGATATTTTAAATGATTATTATGATGTGAATATCAAAAAGGATCGTTTAAAACACCTTGGGCAAAATTCCCGGTTCTCATTTTTCAAGACTGATTTAAGTGACCTTGCCGGTATGACACAGATTTTTGATTCTTGTGAAATTGATGCGGTGGTGAATCTGGCCGCACAAGCCGGGGTCCGGTATTCGCTGATCAACCCTCATGCCTATGTCGAGTCCAATCTTGTGGGATTTGTCAATGTTCTGGAGTGCTGTCGTCATCATCACGTCAAGCACCTGGTGTTTGCATCGTCAAGTTCCGTATATGGCGCCAATACCAATATGCCGTTTTCGGTTCATGATAATGTGGATCATCCGGTGTCATTGTACGCGGCAACCAAAAAGTCCAACGAGTTGATGGCTCACACCTACAGTCATTTATATAATTTGTCGTGTACCGGTCTCCGGTTTTTTACGGTTTACGGACCCTGGGGACGACCGGACATGGCGTTGTTTCTGTTCACCAAAGCTATTTTGGATGATGAACCCATTAAGGTTTTTAATCATGGCAAAATGCGGCGGGATTTTACTTATATCGATGATATTGTTGAAGGCATTGTTAGAGTTATTAATGCCGTGCCGGAGCCCAATCCGGACTGGTCAGGCGATGCGCCGGACCCGGGAACATCATATACGCCTTATCGGATTTTTAACATTGGAAACAACAACCCTGTTGAGTTGACACAGTTTATCGAAGCCATTGAAAATGCGCTGGGGCAAAAAGCGAAAAAAGACTTTATGGATATTCAGCCCGGAGATGTGGCTGAGACATATGCAAACATCGACGATTTATACAATGCGGTCGGATTTAAACCGGAAACCTCGATTGAAGAGGGGATTGGAAAATTTGTTGAATGGTACCGGGAATATTATAAGGCTTAATCCGACAGCACCCTTTGTCTTGTTCAGGCGAACTGAAGCGGTCGGTTTGTTCGACCGGATTATCAGCGCTGTCAGCAGGAACAATTTGCGCTGATAATTTCAAGTCAGGCAGAAAAAATGCAGAATATCCTTAACGCTTATTTGATGATACTGACTGAATAACAACAACTATCCGTAGATTCCTTCCAGGATACATTACGACTTGATCTTCAACTCACACATCGGTGTCGGCAACATTGTTTTTTTACATTGTCACCCATGTGTTGCAGCTAATTTTTCGAACATTTTGGCCAGCCCTGTCGTCAGCGTATAAATATTTTCAACCGGCAGGTTTTTATCTGCCGTGGTATCGAAAAATAGGTTCAGATCCGATTCCATACCGTCTTCGGGGTGATTGTAGCAGATGAGTATGGGAAATAGCGGCAGCGGCTTGATGATCAGGGAAATATCCGCATCATAATGATTTTCAACCGGTTTACCATTGAACAGTTCAATAAGATCTTCGAAAAAAGACGGATTTGAGTCTGCAATTTTTTTAAAAAGCTTAACGCATTGATGCTCAAAAAAACGGGCCCAATCCTTGGAGGTTTCAAGTTCCCGAAACGGAACCCAGGTCTCAGTCAGGGGCACTCCTTTGCCTGACAGGATATAATTTAACACCGGCGGGGCAATCCAGTGATTGACATGAATATCAGTTGAAATCTCACCATTTGTGTTAACACTGAAATCTTTGCCCATGATTTTTAAGGTAAGTTTGTCATTTGAAAACGTTCCGCCAAGCAAATCCGCTCTGGACGCAAGGTCTGTCTGCCGGACATTTTCTTTTAATTGCCCCATTACTTTGAGATAGTCCTGCTCAGGCTTGGATTCATATTTATTGTTTTCTGTACCGTACATATTAAGGGTGTCTTCATCAATAAACGGACAATCACTTAAAGAAATCTGGCCTTGAAACACAGCTGCGGCAAAAGCAAGGCAGGTCGGTTTGTTACATTTTCGGCAATTGGTTTTTGGCAATAACTTAAATACTTCCATTGCGTTGTTGATTTTTTTCATATCAGTTGAGATTCCTTTCTTATTTAGTGCCTGACCGAAAACATCTAAATCATGGTTGTCATTACGAGAAGTGAGGAACGAACGACGAAGTAATCCCCTGTCGATAAGGAGATTGCTTCGGTCGTACCTCCCTCGCAATGACAGAAAAAGTGCAATTTTGAGACTTTCCGTTCAACCACTA
>JAQIBZ010000470.1 GCA_027858815.1 Desulfobacteraceae bacterium | reverse complement strand
GAGAACAAGGCAATTGAAAAAATTTATCTGACAACCGGCCGACGAAATGAAGACTTTATTGAAATTCTTAACGGGATTGAAGAGTTTGACATCATCAGCACGATCAGACCTTCAGACATGCACTGAACGATTACAATTAAACACCAATGGAAATTTAAACCCATATGCCCGCCCCGCTGATTGATATTACTAATTTATCAAAAGAGTATACCATGGGGAGCAAATCCCTTGAAGTCCTGAAAGGATTATCGCTTTGTGTAAATCAGGGCGATTTTCTTGCTATCATGGGGCCTTCCGGATCAGGCAAATCCACTCTACTTAATATATTGGGATGCCTTGACCGATTGACTGCCGGCACCTACCTTCTCAACGGCGTTGACGTTTCCCATGCAACCGACGACAAACTTTCCGTTATTCGCTCTACGGTCTTCGGCTTTGTGTTTCAAAACTTTAATCTGATACATAATTTAAATGTTTATGATAACGTCAGTATGCCGTTTCTATATACAAAAAGCAGTAAAAACGATATTCACAGCAAAACGTTAAATGCGATTAAAGACGTCGGGCTGGCAAAAAGAATTCACCATAACCCGCAGGAACTGTCAGGCGGAGAAATGCAGCGGGTAGCAATCGCCCGCGCCTTAGTCAATCGACCTAAAATTATTATCGCTGATGAGCCTACGGGAAATCTTGATTCAGTTACCGGATCGGCCATCATGAAATTAATCAGGGAGCTTAACCACAAAGGAACGACCCTTATCCTTGTGACGCACGACAAGAATATCGCGTCCTGGAGCAAAAACATACAGATCCTCAAAGATGGAAAATTTATTTAAAACAATCAATTATCTCAAAATTTCTCTATTGTCGCTGCATACCAACAGACTGAGATCTTTTTTAAGTGTTATTGGTGTCGTCTTCGGAGTGATGGCTGTCATTATTATTATATCCGTGGGTGAAGGCGCAAAAGCTGAAGCAATGCGGCAGATTGAAAAGCTGGGGACAAAAAATATTTATGTCAAATCAGTTGAACTTAGCAAAGATAAAAAACAGGACCTGCTGCAAAACAATAACGCTGGATTAGGCACAAATGATCTGATCCGGATTCAAAACGGCTGCAACCATATTGCGGATATAACAGCACTTAAAGAAATTCCGGTTTCAGTGATCGGAGCGTTCAAAGAGATCACCCCCCAGATTATTTCATGTACCCCATCCTATTTCGATATTTTAAACCTTCAGTTAGATTCCGGCCGGTTCATCAGCAAAAATGATATTGACGGCCACCAGCAGGTTTGTATCATCGGTTATAATGTCGCCGCCAAGCTTGGGACGGACGGCACAGTCGGCAGGCGATTGAGAATCGGCAATCACCTGTTTAAAATTATCGGCATTCTCAACCGTTATCATATGGCGTCATCAAAGACGTCTGCTGTTTCCGAAAGAAATTACAATGAAATAATTATTCTTCCCTTAGGCAGTGAGAAATGGCTCTTACCAAATAACCTTTCTGCAACAGTCGAAAATAATTTGTCCGAGGTGGTTATTCAAATAGACACCACATCCCATGTAATTCAATCATCTAAGACGATCAAAAAGATTATGGCGATTAATCATAGCAATATTAACGATTACCAGATTGTGGCCCCCCTTGAACTGCTTCACCAATCCAGAAAAACAAATGAGCTGTTTAATCTGTTGTTATTCGGAATCGCATCTGTTTCTCTTCTGGTGGGTGGTATCGGCATTATGAATATCATGCTGGCAACGGTATCCGAACGCAGGCGGGAAATCGGCATCCGCAGAGCCGTTGGGGCCAAACAAAAACATATTCTGTTTCAATTTTTAACAGAAGCCTCTTTGCTGACCTTTACCGGGGGCGTTATCGGTATTTTTGCCGGACTCATCACTGTTTTTATATTAAAACAGGTCGCTCCCTGGGAATTGGTCATTACTACCAAAGCCATTATTCTTCCTCTGATCATCTCGTCTTTAACAGGCATTTTTTTCGGAAGCTACCCGGCATATCAGGCAGCCCGCCTGGACCCCATCCAGGCACTGAAGGGATAATTTTTACTGACATTATTTGACTCGCCGGATGCGATGCGTTTTTTTTAAACTTTCCCACAGATTCTTTATAATAATTAAAGCAGCCCCATCCTCATCCAGCCCCGGATTGTCTGAATTCTGCCTGCAG
>JAQIBZ010000407.1 GCA_027858815.1 Desulfobacteraceae bacterium | reverse complement strand
ATGGGATCAAAGCGCCAGAAAATAGCTTCCGGCCCAAATTGCTTACATAATATATTTGCCTGTCTGATTCTGTTTTCTATAGGGGGGATATTGGGCTCAAGAAAGGATACTTCTGAGTTAACTGTGAAGTTAAAAAATAGATGAAAACCTTTTTTTTTGAGCCGGTCACCGAATCCGCCGTCAATAAACCGGGCAAAATCCTTGGACCAGAATACAATGGTATGCACATGGTCCGGCGTGGCCGGGACAATGGTTTTTTTCTGATTAAATGGATTAACGGTTTCAAAAAAACCTTTATCAATCCGCTCCATAAACCAGTCCATATAAAATGCGGGAATGTCGGTGCGCCGGGAAGCGGATAGGACAATTTTAGAAGACATTGGCGGGTCTGTTGAAGTTGTTGGGTTGGTGATTACTTTTTGGGCTTTCGTTTTTTAAATGAAACCACTTTGCTGTCGGTTTTTTTTGTTTCTGATGTATCCGTCTCTGATGTATCCGGTTCGATTGTTTTTAAAAGATTTTCATCCACGAAATCATCTTCATCATCATCTTCATCCGGGGGTATGACTTTTTCAAGCCGCATTCGTTTTCCGCCCATAGTAAATTCGTCACCATTAATATATGTATCTTTTAAAATCCAGGTCACGGTTTCTAAAGGAACCTGGAGCAGCAGAAGTTTAATATGGTACCAGTTTTTTTTTGAATCAGGCAGTATTTCTTCTACGCGCGCATATGAAAAAGGCTGGTCTTCATAATATATCAAAACAATATCATTGATTGTTGCCATATGAGCGATTCCTTTTTTATGGTATGGGGTTGTTAAATGCAGACCAATTATAGATTAAGCGAGAAAAATTTGCAACAAGAGGGTTTTTTACAAAGCCATCAAGATCAGTCTGTATTCTTTGGAAAAACCAGTGTACGCAGCCAGTGAAGAAGGGTATTCCCTTTTAAGTTGTCTTTATCCAGCTGATCAATGTCATTGGCAAGCATGGCCGGATCGGCAAACCATTCAGCGCGTTTGACAAAAGGCATTTCGGGGTCAAGATGCTTGACGATTTTGGCCGGATTTCCGGCGGCGATGACATTGGGCGGGATCGAATTGATGACCACGGAACTGGCGCCGATAATGCTGTTCTCCCCGATTTGCACCCCTTTGCAAATGATGGCGCTGTCCCCGATCCAGACATTTTCTCCGAGGTGAACCGCCCCGGGTTTTCCGAGAGAATGAACCCGATTGTAGATATCATGCCAGTCGGTATCGGTAATATAGGCGCCGCTGGCGATCATGCAGTTGTCGGAGATGGTAATTTTTTCTGCTGAACTGATCCGGACACCCGGGCAAATCAGGCAATAATCACCTACTGTTATGCTCCCCTTGTCTTTTTGTTTGGCCCAGATCGTAAATCTTACTTTGTGATCCGATGTGGTAATAATATTGGCATGTTTTCCGATTTCAATGGGAGCACCGAAAATTCCAATGTTCCAGGGATTCAGGAACATAAAACCGTCGCCAAGGTGATCAAATTGCGGTTTTATAAAATACCCGGCATACAGTTCCTGGAATTTTAAGTGGAATTTTTTAATCCAGTACGGACGATGGTCTCTACGCAAGAATATTTACCTTCCCCGAGATTAAGCCAGTTCTGATTTTTCCCAGAATTCGTGGCTGAACAAATCGGAAGCCGGGGATAGTTTATAAAGCGCATCAGCGGCCATAATGACTACGCCATTGGTCCAGGTGATTTTATCCTCGGGCCAGATGACCATATCCGGAAAAGTAAATCCGCACCAGTAGGAACCGTCCTCAAATGTGCGCTCACTGATCCAGCCAAAAACGATTTCAGCAAGTTCGGTGTTCCCCATACCGGCAAGGGCAAGAACCAGTTCAGATGTTTCGGCAATGGTTACCCATGGACGATCGGATACGCAGCGAATTCCCATGCCTTCGACGGCAAATTTTTTCCAGTGTTGATCGATTCGTTTGCGGGCGGCATCGCCGGTGACAGCGCCGGAAAGCACCGGATAAAACCAGTCCATAGAATAACGGGATTTGGTGATGTTAAACAGGTGTAAACCGTTACGCAGCGCATGACCCAGTTTTTCTTTGGCGTCTTTCCACGCTGGTTTTTGCTTTTTAAGAATTTTTGCAATGGCCAGTGCACACTTCAGGCTCATGTAGATGGAGCTTGATCCGGTGAGCAGGGCCATCTGATCGACTTTCATTTTAGGGCTGATGGCCCAGTAAATTTCTCCGGTGGGGGCCTGAAGGCGAACGGTAAAATCAATGGCAGCACTCATGGTACCCCACATTTTTTCCAGAAAATCAATGTCTTTTGTGATCAGGTAGTAATGGTACAGGCCAACGGCAATATAGGAGGAAAGATTGGTTTCACGTGTTTTATCAAGCGGTTTACCGCCAAGATAAGATGCGTACCAGCTTCCATCTTCTAATTGAATGTCTGCCAGCCATTCATATGCCCGGCGGGCTTCATTGATATAACCACCGATACACAAGCCCATGGCGGATTCAATATGATCCCAGGGATCGGTCTTGCCCCCTTCGCTCCAGGGAATTTCGCCATGGTCTTTTTGCAGGCCGGCCAGCAATTCGGTCAGTAAATCAATATTAACAGTAAGTTCCTGTTTTTTTATCAAAGCCTCCAGATTCATGCTATTTCCTTATTATTCAGATATCCGTATCATTTGTGAGATGATTCAATCTGCCCTTGTAAACGATGAACAGTGATCCCGTTATTTTTTTAACAAATAAAAATACCTGCATATCCACTTTATTTAAGTTGAGGGCAATGTACGAAATTTATGCAATCACAAGCAGGCACGGTGGCCTGCCCTACGAGGATTTATAACAAATTCAGTAGAGTCGGCCACCGTGCCGACTTATCAAATAACGACTTAACTTAATCAAAATAGATCGTGCCTGACCGAAAACCTCTAAAATCAGGTTGTCATTACGCGGAGTGAGGAACGAACGACAAAGTATTCCCCTGTCGATAATGAGATTGCTTCGGTCGTACCTCTCTCGCAATGACAGAAAAAGTGCAATTTTGAGACTTTCCGTTCAAACAGTAGATAACCAGATAAAAATATATGCCAGATTTTAAAAGCCGAATCAATAAATTTCGCAATAATTGAGCGATTGTTCGTTTTTTTAATCTTAACCTATATTCCTCATGAGATATTTGGCATTAATGCCCACTTGATAACCCATGCGTATGGGGCTGGAAGGTGCTCCAGGCAGACGATACCGCCATTTTGAAATTTAAAGACCGTAGCATCCGGATTTCCGGATGTCATGTAGGCGGTCAGGCGTTCAAGAAACGGCAGGTGACTGACAATCATGAGGCCGTCATTTTTGTCAAGGTGCTTTGTAAATGAAGCTACATCATCTAAGGGTTTGATCCCTTTTATTTGGGATACTTCATTTTTAATATTCAGTGTTTTATGAAAAATTTCAGCGGTTTCTCCGGCTCGTTGTTTGCCGCTGTGATTGATCTGCTCGGGACGAATATTATATGATGCGGCAACATCGGCAATCAGTTGTACCTCTTGTCGTCCTTTTTCTGAAAGGCCCGGATCCGGGTCAACTTCCCTGGAAACACTGATCCCATGCTGTACCAGATAAATAGCCATGGTGTTTTCTCCACCTGTTTGAGGAAACAATTTTAAATTCAGTTACCTGGTTCTCTGCTTCGGTTAAGTTAAGTCACCATTCGGCTGGTCGGCACGGTGGCCGACTCTACGGAGCTTGTTGTAAACTCTCGTAGTGCAGGCCACCGCGCCAGCCAAAGATTGCATAAATTTTGGACATTGAAATCAACTTAATTAAAGTAGATATGCAGGTTCAGTTATTCGAATTTGATAACAAATCTGCTCTTCAGCTTTTACCTTCTCACCTTCTCACCTTCTCACCTTCTACCTTCAACCTTCAACCTTCTACCTTCTACCTTCTACCTTCTACCTGCCTACGCCCTTCGCTTCTGAAACACCTGAAATCCGGTTGTCATCATGGTCTTTGCCAGAGAAAACCAAATTCCCTGATTGGGTTTGGGGTCTTTGCCTTTTGCGATATACGCCAGCTGCTGTTCATACCAGGTGACTTCCATGAGCGCCATTTTATCAAGTAATTTGATGCCCGTGGTCAACGGTTTGACGGAGCTGACATAGTCTTCGCCGGAAAGTACTTTATTCGGCAGTTCCGGGTCAACTGCCATGGACCGCGCAAGACCCACCAGATCAATATGCTTTCCGGCAACAGCGTCTGCCATGCCGCCGGAGGTCCGAAATCCGCCGGTGATCATTAGGGGTGTTTGAACCTGGCTGCGGATTTTTTCTGCATAAGAAAGAAAGTATGCTTCAGATGCCCGAACTTTCTGCTTGCCGGTTCTTCCGGTCATGGCCGGCCGTTCATAAGTCCCGCCGGAAATTTCGATCAGATCAATGCCTTCATTTGTCAACGCTGTTGCCACAGCAATGGATTCGTCTTCAGTGAAGCCGCCGAGCATAAAGTCGGATGAATTTAATTTTACGCCAACAGGAAACTTTTCCCCGACCGTTTTCCGGATGGCCCGATAGATTTCCAAGACAAATCGCATGCGGTTTTCGGCTGACCCGCCCCAGTCGTCAGTTCGTTGATTATGATTGGATGACAAAAACTGGCTGACCAGATATCCATGAGCCCCGTGAATCTGAACGCCGGTAAAACCGGCTTTTTTTAATATACCTGCTGCGTTGGCAAACCGTTGAATCAGATCTTTAATTTCACTTTCTTGCAGTTCTCTGGGCGGATTGAAGAATTTCTGTAAACCTCCGGAAAAAGCAATGGCGGAAGGTGCAACCGGCTGCTCGGACAATGTGTTGGGACTTTGCTTGCCGGGATGATTGAGCTGTGCCCACAGGTGCGTGTTGTTTTGCGTTCCGGAGACTGCCCATGATCTGAGTTCATCCATTATACTTTCATCTTCAACAACGACATTCCGGGGTTCACCCAGTGCATTGGAATCTATCATGATATTGCCGGTGATGCACAATCCGATACCGCCGTCTGCCCATTTCCCATAGAGGTTTGTGAGAAAATTTGTTGGCGAGTGGTGAACGCTGGCCAGGTTTTCGCTCATGGCTGACTTGCATAATCGGTTTTTTATCCGGGCACCGCAGGGGAGCGGCAACGGGCTATTTAAAATAGCACTATGCTTTTTTGACATTTCATGTCTCCTGTAATTATCTGGATGCTGTGTGAAATAGATTGTTTATATTTATTCCATAAAAGAAAGAATTCTGCAATACAGGATCAAATATCGTTTAATATGCTTATATTAAAAGATGCTTGACTGTTATGTTCAAGTGTCTTAGCTTTTTCTTTACGTTAAATTGTATGATTTTAAAGAAATAAAGGAGTATAAAATAATGGCTTACACTATTGCAATGGCAGGTAAAGGCGGTGTCGGAAAAACAACGATTGCCGGCATGCTGATAAAATATATGATCAAAAATGGAAAATCCCCGATTCTGGCCGTGGATGCGGATTCTAATTATAACTTAAATGAAGTGCTGGGACTGGAAGTCACGGATACGCTGGGAAATGCCCGGGAAGATATGAAAAAAGGTGATGTGCCCAGCGGCATGACAAAAGATATTTTTATTTCCATGCGCCTGGAAGAAGCAGTTATTGAAACAGGCGATTATGACTTGATTGTGATGGGACAGCCGGAAGGGACCGGTTGCTATTGTGCTGCAAACACTATTCTGCTGAACTGCCTTGAGCGTCTTTCCGATAATTACCCCTATATTGTGATGGACAATGAAGCGGGAATGGAACATATCAGCCGTTTGACCACAAGAAATGTGGATGTGCTGATTATCGTTGCCGATGCCTCCCGCAGGGGACTTCAGGCGGCTTTTCGTATTGATAAGCTGGCTGCGGAATTACATATCGGGGTGAAGAAAAGTTATCTGATATTAAATCAGGTAAAAAATTCCGTGCCGGCAGATATGATGAAACTGATCGAGGAAAACGGCCTGGAATTTGCTGGCATGGTGCCGGAAGATGACGTGCTTTATGATTATGATTCCGCCGGAAAGGCCACCGTTGAATTGCCGGAAGATAATATTGCGCAGCAGGCGGCGTTTAAAATTTTTGACGATATTTTGAATTAACCCGAATGGATAATTACATCCCAGGTCAGCCGATCCCTTACAATAAATTGTTTATTTATTATTTTCAGGGCCGGTTACGATCAAAATTTGATGTGTTCGGTGAAGATTTTATCGGCAACTGGGAAGAAGGGGATACGTCGTTTCTGTTTTTTTCTGAATCTGCAGATGGCCGGATTGATGAATTGCTGAAGGTTCAACCGCAATTGATCTTAGAAGACAGATTTTGTATGTCCTATGATGAATGGCACGGGGAACCCGTTAATCCGTTTCAGGCCGGGCGATTTTCGATTATGCCCCCATGGCGGCTGGCGGATACAAAAGCAGATGATATTCCGATTATTCTGGACCCGGGCGTAGTGTTTGGTGCGGGAACTCACCCCACCACGCGGGATTGCCTTGAAGCAATTGAAATTTTATGTGATAATGAAAAAGTAAATTCTTCTCTTGATCTGGGGACGGGAACCGGCCTGCTGTCCATTGCCGCAGCCCGGCTCGGATGCCCTCAGAATGTGGCAGTAGATAATAATTTTCTTGCGACAAAAACAGCCCGAAAAAATGTGGCATTAAATAAACTTGATGATCAGGTCCGTATCGTGTGCGGTCTGGCCGAAGATTTACTGGAGTGGGATGCGGACCTTTTAATAGCCAATATTCATTATGATGTGATGAAGGATCTGGTTATCCTTCCGGGATTTTTAAAAAAGAAGTGGTTTATTTTATCCGGTTTATTGCGGACAGAGACCAGGCACATTGAAATGCAGTTGTCAAAGCAACCGGTTACCATTTTAGAAAAATGGGTAAGAGACGGGGTCTGGCATACGCTGTTCGGCAGGGTGGATTAGGAAATCGCTTATTAAAGGAGCCGCATGCATATTAAATGTTGGGGGTCAAGAGGGTCGATTCCGGTATCTGGTCCGGATTATTTAAAATACGGCGGAGACACGACGTGTATTGAAATCCGGACGGCGAGTAATGATCTGATCATTGTGGATGCCGGTACGGGTATCCGACGGTTAGGCAACCAGCTGGTTGAGGACCACTGTAGTGTATATCATTTACTGATTACCCATTCCCACTGGGATCATTTAATCGGATTTCCTTTTTTCACACCGCTTTACCTGGAAGAATCAAATATTCAAATTTACAGGTGCCCGTTTCCCGGAAAGTTTATTGAGGAAATAGTCAACAAGATGATGGGACCGCCGCATTTTCCGGTACGATACTCGGACTTAAAAGCCAAAATAACCTATATAGAGGCCTGTCCATCCGAATTTCAGATCGGATCGGTGACTGTGATTCCCATATCCTTGAGCCATCCGAACGGCGGGTGCGGGTATAAATTTATTGAACATGGGAAGTCCTTTGTCTTTTTAACGGATAATGAGCTTGGCTACACTCATTCAAATGGTCTTCAACCATCGGATTATGCTGTTCTTTGCCAGAACGCGGACCTGATGTTCCACGATGCCGAGTATACGCCGGATGAATACAAGGAGTGTATAGAATGGGGGCATTCATCTTATGCAGACGCTTTAGACATGGCGCTGACAGCGCGAGTCAAAAAGCTCGGGCTTTTTCACTTAAACCGTGAGCGAACCGATGCGGATATGGACCGGATTGTTGATCATTGCCGGCAGATTATTGAACAGAAAAATGCCGCGATGGAGTGTTTTGGGGTAGCGATGGATATGACGTTTGAGGTATGATGGCTTCGTAAAATTCCCAAATGCTGTGTTGCACTGCATTCCTCGTCTCCATTCTTACGCTGGGGGAGTCGGCCAGCTACACCTCATTCCTCAGAATTTGCGCGCCTTGCATTTGAATATTTTTCTTTGCCATCAAAGTCTGACTTTTTACCAATCATCATGACAAATAAAGTAAATGTCGAATGGAAGACCGCCAATTAAATTTGATAAATAAAGTAGCTGAAAGTCTTGTGGCCGCAAAACATGTGGTGGCGTTGACCGGTGCCGGGATTTCTGTTGAAAGCGGTATTCCGCCGTTTCGCGGCAAAGGTGGGCTGTGGGAAAAATTCGATCCCATGGAAGTGGCTCATATCAATTCGTTTATGAAAAACCCGGAAAAAGTCTGGCGATTGCTGATCAGTGAAATGAAAGACCTGCTGGTCTCTGCAAAACCGAATCCGGCACATCTCGGACTGGCGCGCTTAGAAGAACTTGGCATATTAAAGACGGTGATTACACAAAATATTGACGGGCTTCATCAAATGGCCGGAAATCGTGATGTGGTTGAATTCCATGGTAGTTTTGCATGGCTTCAGTGCCTGGATTGCGGCTGCCGGGAGCAGACTGTTGATATTGATACGTCTCAGATGCCCCCGAAATGCAGTTGCGGTGGTATTTATCGACCGGAGTGTGTTTTTTTCGGAGAAATGATTCCCCCCAAAGATCTGGACCGGTCTCAGATTGCCGCTTCTACTTGTGATCTGATGCTTGTGGTCGGCTGTTCAGCCGTGGTTCAGCCGGCAGCATTTATGCCGGTAATCGCCAAGCAGTCCGGAGCCACAGTCATCGAAATAAACCCGGAACCGACCCCTCTGACCGGAACCACCAGCACTCTGCTGGTGCAGGGAAAAGCCGGTAAAATCATGAAAAAAATTACAGCACAGGTTGAGCGGATAATCGCCGATAAACAGAATTAGTGAGTGTTAAGAGATGATCGGAAAAAGTGATGGATGGGTTGTAACCGTCAGTGTTTCTCCCCCTTCCTTAAATGATAATACCGCAGATGCGGATCGATTAATCAATGAATTAAAGTCAGTCCTTAAAACCGATTATATTGATATTGATCTGCCATTGTTAAAAAATCTTCCCTGGCGGCTGCGGAAATGGGATTACCAGGTCCGGTGTGTTTGTTTTAAGGACCGCAGTCGATGGAAGCTGGTCGGGGTTAAAAGTATTAAAGATTCAGTTATTTGTGCAGGCATTGCAGTTGACCTGGGCACCACCCGGGTGGTATTGCGTCTGATCAATCTGGAGACCGGCGAAGCCGTCAATGAAACCGCTTTTGACAATCCCCAGATCGCCATCGGGCCGGATATTCTGGAACGAATTCATTCTGCCGGCGATGCATCGGGTTTAGATCAGATTAATCGTCTGATTGTTGAGGGATTTAATGATAATATATCCGCTATTTGCAAGAAATCCGGTGTAAATATTCAGGATATCTTTTTGTTGGCAGTTTCCGGGAATACCAGTATGTGCCATCTTTTTTTAGGATTGCCGCCAAACCATATTATCCGGGAACCCTATATCCCGGTGGTCAACACCTTCAACACATTTTTAGCAAAAGAAATTGGTATACAGATAAATGATAATGCACGGATTTTTATCTTTCCCAATGTGGGCAGCTATTTCGGCGGCGACCTGATTTCCGGGATTATTTATTCAAGACTCCATACGCAGGATGATATTTCGATCCTGGTGGATGTGGGCACGAATGCGGAAGTGGTCCTGGGCAACAAAGACTGGCTGGTGGCCTGTGCCGGTGCGGCCGGACCGGCTTTAGAAGGCGGTGTGTCAAAGATCGGCATGAATGCCAAGCCCGGTGTGATTGATCGGATTGTCATTGATCCGGAAACCGGTGCGTTTGATCTTCATACAATTGACGAACTGCCGCCCAAAGGCATCTGCGGGTCCGGCATGATTGATATGATGGCCCAATTGTTTCTGTCCGGCATGGTGGATATCCGGGGAAAATTTGTCGTATCAAAATGCGGGGACCGGTTAAAGGAATCCGATGGTATTCGCCGGATTGTGCTTGCACCGGCAGAGGCATCTGCCATTGGCAAAGAATTATCCATCAGTCAGGTGGATATCGACAGCCTGATCCGTTCCAAGGCGGCTATGTATACTATTCTTGAAACCATTGCCCGGTATGTGGGCATAACGTTTGACGACTTCTCAAAATTCTATATTGCCGGCACCTTCGGATCATTCATCAATCCCCGATCCGCAATATCCATTGGTATGATTCCAGACCTTCCCGAAGGAACCTACCAGTCCCTTGGCAACAGTTCTCT
>JAQIBZ010000376.1 GCA_027858815.1 Desulfobacteraceae bacterium | reverse complement strand
ATTTATGTTGCCGGCTTGTTTAATCTGGTCCGTATCCGGATCAATAAACAGGCTGACGGGAATGTTTTGTTCATGCAATGCCTGAATAGCCTTTTTAACGGTCGATGAATGGGTAATGATATCGAGTCCGCCTTCCGTTGTCACTTCTTCTCTTTTTTCAGGCACCAGGGTGACCAGATCCGGTTTCACATCAGAGGCAATTCTGACCATTTCATCGGTTGCCGCCATTTCAAGAATCAGTTTTGATAATACCGTTTTTCTAATTAGATAAACATCCCGGTCCTGTATATGACGGCGATCTTCACGGAGATGCACCACGATGCCGTCAGCCCCGGCCAGCTCTGCCAATACGGCAGCGGCTACCGGGTCCGGATAATTGATCCCGCGTGCCTGTCTTAATGTTGCGATATGGTCTACGTTGACTGCCAGTCCTGCCATTTTATTCGTCCTTTATTATCCTTTTCTATTGGTCACTTTAAATAATGCAGCAAATCAGGTAACGGGCGGAGATAAACCCCGCCCCTACGGAGAATGCCTTAAATCCGATGTAAGGGAGGGCTTTATGTCCTCCCGGCTTAAACATCTGCGTCGTTACTAATTATTTTATATAATTCTTCTGTCTTTTGGTCCATTTCTATAGTTGCATCCTCACCAATTTCATGATCATAGCCGAAAAGATGGAGAATGCCGTGCACCAGCAGGAAGTTAAATCGCTGTACAAAAGAAAATCCCAGCTCTTTTCCTTCACGGGCAGTCGTTTCGGCAGAGATTACCACATCCCCCAGCATTTCCGGGCTGACTTCTGAAAAGTCTCCTTCATGCATGGGAAAGGAAAGAACGTTTGTAGGGCCTTTACGATGTCTGTATTGCTGGTTTAACTGGGCAATTTCAGGGTCATCCGTGATCAGAATGGAAAGCTCGCTGTCAGGACTGTCCAAGGCGTTTAAGAGTGCTTGGGCTGTTGTCCGTATCTGTTGCGTCGATATTTTGTGCTTCGTCTGTCTGTTGTCGATCAGTATGCCCATTTTTTTCTTTTGCATCCCTTGGCGTTAGTTTGTCCGGATACTCCACCCGGTGATGATATATCCCATTTAATATTTTGTTATAGCTACGGGCGATATTATGCAGATCCTTAAGTGTCAACGGGCACTCATCCAGCTGATTATCTGAAAATAGTTTGTTAAAGAGCTGTTGTACCAGGCCTTGTATTCTTGCCGGTGTCGGCTGGTCAAGGGCTCTTGAAGCTGCTTCCACCACATCGGCCAGCATGACCAGAGCGGTTTCCCTGGTCTGGGGTTTTGGCCCCGGATATCTGAAATTATCAATATTAACCACCTGATTATCTTTTGCCTGCTTCTGGGCCTTATTAAAGAAAAAGCTGATCAGCGTGGTACCGTGATGCTGATTGATGGCATCTAAAATAGCCTGGCCGATTTTCTTTTCTTTAGCCAGTTCAATTCCGTTTTTGACATGGGAGGTCAGAATCAGGCAGGACATGGACGGTGCCAGTTTGTTGTGGATATTTTTACCGTTTCTCTGGTTTTCAATAAAATACAGCGGATTTTTTAGTTTGCCGATATCATGATAATATCCGCAGACTTTTGCCAGTAAGGGATTGGCACCGATTTCCGATGCTGCGGCTTCGACCAGAGACCCGACAATAACCGAGTGGTGGTAGGTTCCCGGGGCTTCCAGCATCAGGCGACGAAGAAGCGGCTGATCCAGATTGGCGAGTTCATGAAGTGTGCTGTCGGTTGTATAGCCGAATGACAGTTCCATTAAAGGTGTGAGTCCGGCGGTGATGATTCCGGCGATGATGCCTCCTGAAAAAGCAAAGGTCCAGTCCCACAGCAATTTAAATCCTGAAAAATCAATCATATATATATCGATAATCGTAGCCAGAAGCATATTTAAAAGGCCGACTTTCACGCCGGCCTGGATAAATCCCTTACGCTCTTTGCAGTTTTGAACCCAAAAGGCGCCCATGATCCCGTTGAGCAGGAAAAATAAACACAGTTCATAGCTGTTTTCAAAAATGATGGCAGATATCAGAGATAAGACAATGGCAAAGGGAAAGGCGATGTTAAATCCAAGAAACTGGCAGATGGTCATGGGGCCTGCAGCAAGGGGTATGCAGTAAAAAATAGATGCCGGGGATATGCTAACCGGGGCTCCCGGGGTCAGCGACTGGGCAAGAAATGCGAAAAACTGTAAGATAAGCAGAAAAAGAATGAGCACACTGCCGATAAAAAACAGATTTTTATTCTGATAGTGCAGGATTTTACGCTGGTATTTCAAATGAATCAAATATGTTATGGTTAATAAGGCAAGAATGATCAAAGCGGTGCCGATGCCCTTTTCAAGTGCCTGTTTTGTACCGGTCTGATCTTTTAGCTCATTGAGTTTTAATAAATGTAACGGCGTGACCCGTTCTCCTTCCCGGAGAATCATTTCTCCCCTCTGAATTTTATAAAGCGTTGAATTGATGAGCGCTTCGGAATCATTTTTTCTTTTTTCCGTTTCGCTCCGGTTGGGGGTGATATTGGGCTGTATGAGTCGCTGGGTAAAATCAACGATCAGGTTCACCACCGTATAGTCGACGTTTTTAAGGATCGGTTCGCCGATAATTCTGACCATCGTTTTGGCCTGGTCCAGGCCATAAAAGTGCTTTAAATTTCGGACAACCATTTCATCGTCTGTGCCGATGGTTTTTAATGTAATTCCTTTATCATTTTCTTTGAGCAGGAGGTCTTTATTGGCGACAACACCGTTTCTTAATATTTTTGTTAAGATATTGGTGATGAGATCTGAAATGTTTTCGGAAAATTTTTCGTTTTCCAGAATTTTACAAGCACCCTTATTCACCGAAATCCCGATTTTTTTTTCAAATTCCGGTTTTAAACTCAATATTTCATTATGAATATCTAATGCTTTTTCCTCACCAGAAGACCCAAAAGCAGATCTGGACAGGGCAAATGCTGAATTAATCTTTTGTTTCAGCGTATCTGATAAAGATTTATCGTAATCATAAACAGTTAAAATACTGTTGCGGGCGATTTCCTGTTGCCGGCTTGTGGCGTTCTCATCGATAACAAAAAAATCTGTTGTTGCCTTGATGTTTTTATCTGCAATATCTCCTATTTGATATGGTGTGTGCCTCACCATCAGGTTGGGAGATAAAATCAGTGTTGAGATAATCGTTACTGAAAAGAGAATCCCGGATAAAATCCAGAAATTGGGAGAAAATCTTTTTTTTAACGAGATGTCGCTGGGTTTCGTATTCATAAGTTTTTAATAACCATAGGGTTTGTTATTATACAAGATTATCAGGTGTAAACATTTTATGCAACCAAGGGAACTTCCAAAAATTAATATACCAAACGTGCTTGCCTTTTTGATCGTCTTCTTCGTTGCGCCAACAGTTACATAACATGTTATGCGCCTGTTGACACGCCTTGAATACGACCAAAAATTCTGCGCAATTCCGGTATATTAATTTTTTTCACTTCCCTAAGCAATTTAACTTCTAAACGGTTTGATTGCTTTGTTTGATATCTGCTAATTCATATGCATTAATTATTTTCTGGACCAGTTTGTGCCTGACAACATCGTGTTTGGTAAAAAAAACGAATTTTATCCCGTCGATTCCGTGAAGCAGTTCTTTTGCTTCAACCAGCCCGGATGGGCGATTGCTCGGAAGGTCACTCTGGGTAACGTCACCGGTGATGACTGCTTTGGAATTGAAGCCGATACGGGTGAGAAACATTTTCATTTGTTCGGTGGTCGTATTTTGAGCCTCGTCTAAGATGATGAATGAATCATTTAATGTCCGTCCCCTCATAAATGCCAGGGGTGCCACTTCAATGGCATCCTGCTGCATCAGGGCCGACGCCTTTTCGAAACTCATCATATCGTGAAGAGCATCATAAAGCGGTCTTAAATAAGGATTGACTTTTTCTGCCAGATCGCCGGGCAGAAAGCCCAGCGCTTCTCCCGCCTCAACTGCCGGCCGGGTGAGAATAATGCGGCGGACCTGCTTTTTTGCCAGTGCCGCAACGGCCATGGCCATAGCCAGGTATGTTTTGCCGGTGCCGGCCGGGCCGACGCCGAATGCAATATCAAAATTGCGGATTGCCTCAATATATTCTTTTTGATTGGGGTTTTTGGGGGTGATGGTTCCTTTTTTTGATGTGACATATACCGTGTCTAAAAAAATATCTTTCAGGTTTACATTGCTGTCCCGGCTCAGAACATTTGTCGCGTATTCAACATCTTTTGCATAGACCGGATATCCTTTTTTAATCAGGCCGTATAGCTGGCTGAGAATATTTTTGGCCAGGTCGGATGAGATGTTGTCGCCTTTGATGGATACGGTGTCCCCCCGTGCTGAAATAGAGACATCTGTCGCTTCAGCAATGCGTTTGAGATTGCAGTTGTGGGTGCCGAAAAGTTCATTGGCAACATGGATATCTGAAAAAGTCAGCTCTGAGCTGGTATGTTCCTGATAGGTATTCATTATAT
>JAQIBZ010000362.1 GCA_027858815.1 Desulfobacteraceae bacterium | reverse complement strand
ATAATGACGGCAATTAATGCAAAACTTAAGCCGATAGTCTGCGATATCGAAAAGATATGAAAGACCTCCGCCCCCCGGAAATCGCCCCGAAAAACTTCAATGATGGACCGGTTAACCCCGTAGATCCCTATGTATATCCAAAATAATTGTCCATCATATTTTTTAAATCGACGCAAAGAAAAAATTAAAAGGAATATTAAAAAATTAGATGCTGATGAATAAAGCTGCGTAGGATGAAGCTGGACAAACAAAGGGGCCAGCGAATCCACATTTTTAAACGTGATCGCCCATGGGTAATGGCAGAGTTTTCCGTAACAGCAGCCGGCAGAAAAACACCCGATACGCCCCAGCGCATGTCCTAAAGGAAGAGCAAGTGCTGCAATATCCGACATTTTTCCCAACGGCAGATGATATATTTTCAAATAAACAATCAGCGTAATTGCGGAGCCGATAAATCCGCCGTAAAAAACAAGTCCGCCATTCCATATTTTAAAGACTTCCAACGGCGAAGACATAAAAAAATCAATGTTGGTAATAACATAAAACAACCGAGACCCGACAATGGCTGCGATCACCACATAAAAGCAGGCATCAACGACTTTTTCAGGATCCAAACCAAGTCTTTTGGCTTCAAACCTGGCAACACACATACCGGCAAGGGCGGCCAGGGCAATAAAAAAACCGTAAGTATGAATGGTCAATGGGCCGATATTAAACAAAACAGGATGCATCTATTATCTCAAATTTATTAAAGGTCTGTATTCGTTTTTATTAAAACATTACAGCGGAACTTTACGAAACAGAATGTAAAACCCGAAGATTACGATACCAACGGTTATCGCGCTGTCAGCCACATTAAATGCCGGCCAGTGCATATGGCCGATATATACGTCAAGAAAATCAATAACCTCGCCAAGACGGAGTCGATCGATCATATTTCCTAAAGCACCGCCGAATATTAGCGCAAACCCAACGGAAAGAACCGGGTATTCAGGCGGTGTATTTTTGTATAAATACAATACCAGTCCCATAGCGGCAAAAGCGATTGAAATAAACAAAATGCTTTGCAAATTACCCTGATTTTTTGCAAAAATACCAAAAGCGCCACCAGGATTATGGATGTAAATTAAATTAAAAAATCCGGGTATTACTTTTATTTCTTCATAATAGGCTAATGAACTGCTGATCATCCATTTGGTCGCCTGATCCAGTATAACCACAAGACCGGCAATGGAAAACAGCATAAAAAATTTATTTTTCATAATATTCATTTTAAATGATCCTGTACAATTAAATGGCAAAGAAAAAAGTTCAAAGTCATGGCGCACAAGTTCGGAGGAATGAGGCGGTGTTGGCCTACTCCGCAGTGACGAAGAATGCAGTGCAACACAGAAGTTGGACTTTTTGCGAAGCCATTCCTGATTATCCCATGCTGTCCAGTTCAGCCTGACAACGGCTGCAGATTGATTCGTTTTCAGGATGTTCACTGACACTCAGATCATAAACCCAGCATCGCTGGCATTTTTCTCCGGCAGCCGCTCCGACTTTAATAGTCAATCCATCAATCTCAGTAGCGACAAATGCTTTGTCTGATGTGTCAGTGTCGTCCGGATTGATCAGGATCAATTCGGAAACGATAAAAATGGATCTTAAATCATTTTCATAACAAACCAGAAGGTCGTACAATTCTTTAGATGTGTTCAGGGTTACAGATGCATCCAGAGAGTGGCCAATTACTTTTTCAACCCGGGCATTTTCAAGAACTTTCGTTACTTCCCCGCGCACGTCGATAATCATCCCCCACTGCTTTGCCAGCTCAGGATTTTTGAAATTCTCATCAGATGCAGGAAATTCTGCCAGATGAATACTGCCGGCGCGGTTTGCCGTAACCGGCATAAAGCGCCAGATTTCTTCTGACGTAAACGGTAAAATCGGTGCCATAATTTTCGCGATGGCATCTAAAATATGATATATCACTGTCTGTGCACTTCGCCGCTTGACGGATACCGGATTGGATGTATACAACCGGTCCTTTAAAATATCCAGATAAAATGACGACAACCCGACCGTGCAGTAATTATAAAGTGAATGGTAAATGACATGAAAATCGAAACTGTCATATGCATTGCTGCTCCGTTCAATAAGTTCCTGAAGCGAGTGTAATGCAAATTTATCCAGGTCCGTCATTTCATCATAGGTGACGGCATGTTTTTCTATATCAAAATCCGACAAATTGCCGAGAATAAAACGACATGTATTACGAATACGGCGATAGGCATCACTTAACTGTTTTAAAATTGATTCTGAAATCCGGATATCATCCTTATAATCCGACGCCGACACCCAGAGTCTAAGGATTTCAGCACCGTACTGGTCAATCACTTTTTTAGGTGCAACAACATTACCGATGGATTTGGACATTTTTTTGCCTTTACTATCCACCACAAAGCCATGGGTCAAAACGGTTTTATACGGCGCACTGCCCTTTGAGCCGATTGCCGTGAGCAGCGAACTGTGAAACCACCCTCTATGCTGATCACTGCCTTCAAGATAAAGATCTGCCGGCCACGCCAGGCTGGGCCTTTCTTCTAAAACAGCCGCATGGCTCACGCCTGAATCAAACCAGACATCTAAAATATCCGTTTCCTTGCCGAATTCCGTGCATCCGCAGGATTTACAGGTGGTGCCCTCCGGAATAAAGTAAGACGCCGCTTTTTCAAACCAGATGTCCGCCCCATTTTCAGAGAATTCTGAAAAAATCCGGTCAACGATTTCCTGGTTAATAAGCAATTCGTTGCAGTCTTTGCAGTAAAACACCGTAATGGGGACACCCCAGGATCGCTGCCTTGAAACACACCAGTCCGGACGGTTTTCAATCATTCCGTAAATACGGTCCCTGCCCCATGACGGAATCCATGAAACCGTATCAATGGCTTCTAACGCTTTTTTCCGTATATCGGTTTTATCCATGGAGATAAACCACTGAGGGGTCGCACGAAAAATAACCGGTTTTTTGCAGCGCCAGCAATGCGGATAGGAGTGTTTAATCTTAACAGATGCCAGAAGTTTGTTATCCGCATCAAGCTTTTCAATAATTTCATGATCTGCTTTAAAAACAAATTTTCCGCCAAAAAAGCCCACATCATCGGTAAAACACCCATTATCTTTGACCGGAGAATATGCATCCAGACCATATTTATTTCCCACTTCAAAGTCTTCACGACCATGGCCCGGGGCTGTATGTACACATCCGGTACCGGTTTCTAACGTCACATGATCGCCCATAACAATCAAAGATGTCCGGTCATACAAAGGATGCTGACAATGTTTATTTTCAAGATCCATTGGGTTAATTGCTGCCAGCACGGAATAATTTTCCATTTCAAATGTTTTCATGCAATCTTTGACAAGATCAGTGGCAAGAATATAAACTTCACCATTTTCCGCTTCAACGGCGGAATAATCAAACTCCGGGTGTAAGGCAACCCCCAGATTTGCGGGCAATGTCCACGGAGTCGTCGTCCAGATGACCACAAACACATTTATACCGGATAGGTCAGGAACGATATCACTGATATCTTCTTTTAATGTAAATTTAACAAATATTGACGGGGAAGATTCATCAGCGTATTCAATTTCCGCCTCTGCAAGAGCTGTTTTACAGCTGCAGCACCAGTGAATCGGTTTTTTACTGTGAATCAAACTTCCGTCAAGAGCAAATTCAGCACATTTTTTAGCAGTAATCGCTTCATATTTGTAAGCCATCGTCAGGTAGGGATCTTCCCACTTGCCCATACCGCCGAGACGTTTGAATTCTTCTCTTTGGATATTAACAAACTTTTCAGCATAGGTGCGGCATTCCTGACGGATTTGAACTTTGCTCATGTCTTTTTTTTTGGAGCCTAATTTTTTATCCACGTTGTGCTCGATGGGCAGTCCATGGCAATCCCATCCAGGAATATAATCCGCATCAAAGCCTTTCATCTGGCGCGACCGAATAATGATGTCCTTTAGAATTTTATTCAAAGCCGTGCCGATATGTATATTGCCATTGGCATAGGGAGGGCCATCATGAAGAATAAACCGCTGTCGGCCTTCAGACGCTTTGCGGATCTGATCATAAAGACCGTCTTCTTCCCATTTTTTTAATTGTGCCGGTTCTCGATTGGCAAGATTTGCTTTCATGGGAAACTTGGTATTTGGCAAATTGAGCGTTTTTTTATAGTCCATTAATAAACTCCTCGAAGGACGAATATATTTTTAAATTTAAATTAATTATATTTAGTGGTTGAACGGAAAGTCTCAAAATTGCACTTTTTCTGTCATTGCGAGGGAGGCACGACCGAAGCAATCTCCTTATCGACAGGGGGATTACTTTGTCGTTCGTTCCTCACTCCGCGTAATGACAACCAGGATTCAGAGGTTTCCGGTCAGACATTATTTAGTAGTGATGTGTATAAAAACTTTTAATTTAAGCCACAAAAGCCGTATGTGTCAAGGAAATAAGCCTTAATCAATAGCTTCTGTCACAACGAATATGATAGTCAAACTTTTAATTAGATCCACTTGACATATAAACCCTGTACACCTAAATTTATTCATGTCCGATATATAAGAATTATACCTTTACAAAGTACCTTTTTAACCACAATCAAATCCGCATAAGCATAGAGGGTAAATGAGAGCAGTCATTCAAAGGGTAACATCAAGTTCCGTTACCGTAGGCAACAAGCAGATCAGTCACATTGGCCCCGGACTTCTTGTCTTATTGGGGGCGACCCATACGGATCAACCTACTGATGCCGAATACCTTGCCGATAAAGTGGTAAACTTAAGAATATTTGAAGATTCTGACGAAAAAATGAATTTATCAGTGATCGATACTGGCGGAGAGATATTGGTGGTATCACAATTTACGCTCTACGGTGACTGCACAAAAGGAAGACGGCCGTCATTTATTGAAGCGGCAAAACCGGACAAAGCAGAAAAATTGTATAAATATTTTATCGAACAGATAAAAAAGAAAGGTATTCCATTTCAATCCGGTCAGTTCAGGGCAATGATGAAAGTTGAACTTATTAATGATGGGCCGGTAACGCTCATTTTAGAAAGCAAAATTGAATCATGACGTATGTTGTTTTTTTTAAAGGCGTCCACGACATCAAAGATAGGATAATTATTGTGGCAGTTTATCCTTGGCCTCATTCAAAACTTTTCTCAC
>JAQIBZ010000284.1 GCA_027858815.1 Desulfobacteraceae bacterium | reverse complement strand
TGAAAAAGCTCCTTTTTGAAGTTTTTTATTTGCTTGATAATTTACCTCATTATAGGGGCTTTTTCATGCTTAAGCAACTGATATTTTAATATTTTTTTACGATTTTCTTAACACCCTTTGATATAAATGTTTAAAAAAGTATTGGCTTCAGAAACATTAAAAGGCGGTAAAATTGGCGCGAATACTCATCATCGATGACGACCCCATCATTTGTACCCTGCTTTTAAAATTAATGGAAGGGCTTTATCATCAGGCACTTGCTGTCCACACACTGGCAGAGGGCCTTTCCCATGCACAAAATGATGATTATGATTTGGTCCTTCTGGATATAGATCTTCCGGACGGAAATGGATTGCAGATTCTGCCGGATTTGCTTGGGATGTCCTCTGTACCCGAGGTCATCATCATTACAGGCGGTGGTGACAATTCCGGTGCTGAACTGGCTTTCAAGTACGGGGCATGGGATTATATCAGCAAACCATTTCACCGGGAAGATGTCACTTTGCCCATCACCCGGGCGCTTCAATACCGCTCGGAGAAAAAAGCCAACAAAGGACCGGTGACTCTGGATCGGGATGGTATTATCGGCAGTTCATCTATCATTCGCGGTTGCCTGGATGAAGTGGCCCGCGCCTGTATTTCAGAAGCCAGTGCGCTTGTGACCGGTGAGTCCGGTACAGGCAAGGAGTTGTTTGCCCGTGCCATTCATATCAACAGTAAAAGAGCCTCTAAACGATTTGTAACTGTTGACTGTGGGGCGTTGCCGGAAACCCTGGTGGAGAGTATCCTTTTTGGCCATGAAAAAGGCTCCTTTACCGGTGCGACTAAAAACAGCGATGGACTGATCAAGAAGGCCGAGGGCGGGACGCTTTTTTTAGATGAAATTGGCGAACTCCCTTTTTCAATGCAAAAAGCCCTGTTACGAACGCTTCAGGAAAAGCGGTTTTTACCGCTGGGCGCTGAAAAGGAAGTGTCGGTTGACTTCAGGCTGATTGCCGCAACTAATCGTAATCTGGACCATATGGTGCAGTATAATGGTTTTCGTGAGGATTTGCTTTTCCGGATTCGGGGTATTGAAGTTAAGCTGCCGCCGCTGAGAGACCGGAAGCAGGATATTGAAGAAATCGCCCTGAGCAAAATTCAGCAATTTGCTGCGCATGGTGACAAGGAGGCAAAGGGGGTTTCCCGGGAATTTTTTGAAGCCTTAAAAGGCCAGGAATGGCCCGGAAATGTGCGTGAGCTGATCAATGCACTGGAATATGCCCTTGCTTCGGCCGATCTGGATCCCACCCTGTATCCTAAGCATTTGCCGCCAAAATATCGTGCGGATCTGCTGAATTTAAAAACAGCACCTAAAATCAAATCAAATGACGGTCCGTTTGATTACCCGGAAATAGGTGATGACTTCCCTCTTATATCGGACTACCGGAATGAAATTGAAAAAAGATATTTGCAGGCACTTGTGATCAGGGCAAAGGGAGACCGGAATACTGCCTGCCGCCTTTCCGGAATATCCCAGAGCCGCTTGTATGATTTGTTGAAAAAGTACAGTCTTTCACTTGCCGATTCTTTTGATGATTAAAGGCGTCATTAAAAGTCCTATCTATTGCCTGACCGAAATCATCTAAATCATGGTTGTCATTACGCGGAGTGAGGAACGAACGACAAAGTAATCCCCTGTCGATAAGGAGATTGCTTCGGTCGTACCTCCCTCGCAATGACAGAAAAAGTGCAATTTCGAGACTTTCCGTTCAACCACTATCTATTAAGTCGTATTCCTGAAAATAAGAAAAGCCATTCCTGTTTCCAGGAAACAGGAATGGCTTTTCTTGTCTTTTTTTAAGGCTTTATTTTTAAGGCGTTGATATTGTTTAATAAATTTTAATCATATTTTTGGCATCCGAATTGCATGTTATATAGAAAATTACGGAACGTTCACGGGTTGGTATTTGAGAAAGGGAACAATTATATGAATAATCGCACTTTGATAAACAATGACAAATGGGACATTCGGCCAAATCCAAACGGAAGCGGACTTCATATATGTGTTACTGAAGAAAGGGGCCTTTTTCGGTTTGGTGTGAACCTTATTGGAAAAATAATGCGGATTCCGCTTTATTTGTTATTCAGACGACAGATGTAAAGAATTTATTCCGTTATAGACTGTTTTTGGGGATCTGGAAGTTTTTGTTCCCAATTCCAGCAATATTGACGTATTTTTCAGAGGAACAGAGAAGCTAAAAGATATCGCCTCCATTTTTCATGAACTTGTTTCATGGAAAGTTTATATATAGCCCGGGTTTCTTGTGGGTTTTTTTTATGGGAACCCGGGCATTTAATCATTTACAGATGGCTGATTTCCGGCAATTGGATTTATTTTTCAGTCAGGATACGATCATTGGGCAATAACAGATAGATCCCTGATTCAAATTTTGATCAGGAAAAAAATATAAAAGGAGTTTGAAACCATGAGAAAAGCATTAGAAATGACAAGAATAGCTGTCGCTACAGTAAAAGCATTTGTTGAGTACCAGATATTTTATCGAAAAAGTAAAGATGAAATATAGCAACGGAATAATCTGATCTGGATTATGCAGTTACTATTTTTAACGGTTTATCCGGTAGTCAGATTTTTTATTGATTTATTGTAAATGGCAGGGATCGATATTCTATATCGGTTTCTGCTATTTTTTTTTAACAACTATTTGAATTCTCGCCTTATTTTTTAACTTTTTCCAGTACCTCACCCACCCAGCCCATGGCGGCGATCATGGCTGGAAACCCGACGGTTGTCAGAGACAGCAGGATAGCATGATGAATGTCATCTGTCGTAGCGCCGGATGACAAGGCTTTTCTGGTATTGGACATGACGCCGCCTTTGGAGTTCTGACCGATGGCAATGCCCAGTTTAACCAGATCCTGAGATTTTTGATCCAGGGGACCTTGTTCCCGGCAGGCTTTAGCCAGTTGCTCATACTGCTTGTGAACGTCGGAAAAATTTTCTTTAAATTTTATAAAAGGCTTGGGTATGTACATGGCAATTTCCTTTCGATTGGTGATTATTGAAAGTGAATGCTCAATTTAATTATGGCATTTTTAAATCCATCATTCAATAAATAACGGTCGATTACGATTTATTGTTATTGTATCTTTTGAGCAGCTGTTTGAGGTCCTTAATAATCTCTGCTTTTAAAGTTTTGGGTTCCAGGACCACTGCTTCTGAACCCAAAGACATTACCCAGCGCTTGAGATCATCCCAACCCGAGGTCTCAATTTCCAGGATCAGGGAGCCGTCTTTGTTTTCTACAATGGCCTGGTTTTGGAAAAATCTTCTTTCCCGGATGTATTTGGCCTGTCCAGGTGAAACCCAAAGCCGGACAGACACCGGGTCATCGTAAATAATATCAAATGATGATTCCAGCAGTTTTTCCGGGTCAAAATTTTCCGGGTACGCAAACGTTTCTTCTGATTTGTCGAGTTTTTGAATCCGTTCCACAGCCAGGGTTCGGATGGAGTTGTGTTTCGGCACCCGGACAAAGATATACATTCCCCCGTTGCTTTCAAAAAAATGAAGCGGCTCGATGAGATATTGTTTTTCTGTCTCATCATAAAAGGAAAAATAACTCACCATACAGATTTTTTGCTTCAGAATAGCATCGGCCAAAATATCAATGATTGCTTCTTTGCCGGAATAATCTTTCGCAAACTTGGACTGAGGAATGAACAGGGTCTTGATTTTGTCCAGTTGTTTGAATACCGGGGGCGGCAGAAACGCACTTATTTTATCAACAGCGGATTGGGCTTCCGCTTCCAGGCGTGTTCCTTTATAAATAGCGGTTTCACCTTTGAGCAGATACAGTGCCAGCATTTCAGTAAAAGTTAGTTTAACTTCCGGTACGGAAATATTGGGCATTTTTTTGACGTATTCAGGTTGCAGTCGCCAGGGTTTATCCCGTTCTGATTCCGAGTTGTCATTGTAAATGGGAAAATGCATGCTTTCTAATGTTTCTATAAGGCGGTAAACAGCCCGGCGGTTGATCCCGAGTTCTGTGGACAGATCATTGATGGAAATACCTTCAGGCCTAGCCATCAGGTCAACGGCTTTGATCAGATTGATGAGTTGTTTTTCTTTCATGGTATTTTCTGATCGTTAAAAATTATGAGTGAAATGTAATTTTTTGAGCGTAGAGAATTTATTTGATTGGTTAAAAGTATTATAATGTCAACATGTTGAGTCTATGATTGATTTCTTTGTCAATTTTTTTCTTTTGTTTTCAGGTAGTTGTAAAAAAAATAAAAAAAATGAGGATGTGTGACGGTAACCGCACACATGCCGTTTATAATACCTCCAAACAAAGGAATAAATCATCAAAAATAAATGGAGGGGAACACTTATGCAAAATCACAACAAAGGAAATGTTATTACATTATCAAATCATTCGGCATTTGAGAAGAGCGAATTGTCTGCCGCCAGGAAAACAGATCAGCCGTATAGAGATAAAGACATGGATTTTATTGAAACCCTGTTTTGTTTTCTGGGGGAAAAGCGCCACACTGTGATTTCATTTATCCGGATGAAACTGGACCGTCAGAGACGGGTCTTTTTTATTAAAGAACTGGAATTATGCGAAAATTTAAGGCAAGAGAGCCGATGCATAAAAAAATATATCGGATACCTGAAAGTAAATGATGCCAAAGCCTTGTTAATGAGCCTGCCGGAAATGCTGCCTGGAAAAATTGAGGCATTAGTTTATCATGGTGAAGATCTGCCTGAAAATCGCCTGATGAAATTCGCAAAAACCTTTAGATTATCAAATGACGATGCATTGTTTTGTATGCTTTTCTTTTTAATGACGCGAGAGGGGCTTGGCGAAACCGGCACATTAAACATGGGACAGGCAATATAGTGTCGCGTCAACTCTGAACTGACGCATCTTGCTTGTCTTTTTTTGCGCCTGCGTTGTTACGACTTAAGTCACGTAGCCCACTATGTTCCTCAAGTCGCGCCTTGCTGGCACAAAAAATTATGGCGCAATTCTACGCCATTTCAGCCTTGACGAGACACTAATCTCACATAGCCGTATCCGTATTCAATATGTTTTTGTTATTTATTCTCTGAACGCAAACCCTTGAATCTCAGTTGTCATTACGAGGAGTGAGGAACGAATGACGAAGTAATCCCCTGTCTATAATGAGATTGCTTCGGTCGTACCTCCCTCGCAATGACAGATTATTCACTATTGAGAGACTTTCCGTTCAAGCACTATTTATGCCTCTTTCGTATTTTGTTTAAACGTGATAGTATTTTTAAAATTGCTTCTTGCCAGGAGGGTGGATGCCGTTATGGCAAATAATTGTGTCATGGGGGCTTTGCTTAAAGCTGATGGTGTTGAATTTCGAGTAAAGATTTTTTTAAAAAGTCAGGGAACTTCCAAAAATTAATATACCAAACTGGCTTGCCTTTTTGATCGTTTTCTTCGTTGCGCCAACAATTACATAACCCGTTATGCGCCTGTTGACACGCCTTGAATACGACCAAAAATTGCGGCGCTATTCCGGTATATTAATATTTTCCAGTTCCCTCAGAAAAAGTATCAACTATTGAGAGGGAACATGGAAAACTCGGTATATGTGAATCTTTGGCGTAAACTGGATGAAAATTTCATGACAGCCCCGAAAGATCCGGACGGAAACCCGCAGCCTTCTTTTTTGAAACATCTGGAACTGGTGTATTCGTTTGAAGAAGCGGAACTCCTGCAGCATATGCGGCGCCCCGGTCAGTTTATTACCACGCAGGAAGTGGCGGATGCCGCTGGCAAACCGTTGGATTATGTTGAAGAATTGATGGCTGATGCGCACAAAAGAAACGGTCTGATCGGCATGGCCAATTTTTATTCTCTGCCGCCCATGCCGCTGCTCTTAAATCATCACCAGTTTTATTCGGAAGTAAAACCCAATGACCTTGCCGCAGCAGAGCTGTACCAGGATTATTACATCAAGGATAAATTTCATATCTATTATGAAGGATCTAAAAAAGGGACGCCCGTGTTCCGGACCATTCCAGTGGAGATGGCTATTGATGCGGAGCAGAAAGTGTTGTCCGCTGAAGAAGCCCATGATTTTATAATGAATCACGCGCCGGATGAGATGTCTCTTGTTCCATGCCCCTGCCGTACCCGAACGGAAAAAATGGGAATCCGTGAATGTAAGGACAATAATCCGGTAGGAAACTGCATCATGATGGGACCCACTGCCCTGCATTTTGAAATGATTGGCATTGGCCAGAAAGTTACCCGTGAGCAGGCAGTACAGTATTTTGATGCCATGCAGGAACTTGGCCTGGTAGGGCAGACGGATAATACTATTGCCGGGAGTTCTATTATCTGCATGTGCTGCGGATGCTGCTGCTCTCAGTTGCGGGGTCGGACTCGCTGGGACAATATGTCGGCTTTGCTGCCGGCAAATTTTATTCCCAGGGCCGGAGACGATTGCGTGGCTTGCGGGGTCTGCACAGAGCGATGCTTTTTTAATGCGCTGACAATTGACGAAGCGGCCGGCCGTGCTGTGGTGGATCCGGACAAATGTATCGGGTGCGGAGTATGCACCCTGACATGTCCCCAGGAAACCCTGAAACTGTATCGTTATGAACGGTCTACGCCATTTAGCACCACAAAGGAGATGGTCAAAACCATTGCCCGGGAAAACCGGGAATAGCCACGGAAACAAATGTCATTATAGTTGTTTTCATTTGACTTCATACTGATCTTGCATTTCCTGTTTTTTTATTATACAATAACATTATAGTTTGGTATATAATAAAAAAATAGGGAGAAGATATGTCGTTTCAAGGTG
>JAQIBZ010000241.1 GCA_027858815.1 Desulfobacteraceae bacterium | reverse complement strand
CCCCTCGTATTGCTTGATTGCCGAAGGATTGGCTAAATGTACTTTATAGCCATTTTCCTGGAGGCCATCTACCAGCCAGTACCAGTTATAAGTGGATTCCACCACGATCCCCAAAAGGTCTTTTTTGTAGGGTTCAAGAATCGTTAGTAGCAATGGCAGCGAGTTTTTCAATTTTTTCCCGCAAACCTTTTGAGAGTGTTCGTCAATGATTGCAAGATAATTATTGTTTGAATGTAAATCGATTCCGGCGTATAGTTTCACTGAGCACCTCCTTTAAGTTATTAATATAATTAAGTAGCCAACTTATGATTATACTTATTGAGGTGCTTTTTTTAAACCGAAAACCCAAAATAGTTTACGACATCGCTAAGTCCTTTATATGATTATCAAGTCTGCTCTTGGGTCTTAATGAGATTTTAAATGGGTGAAGGGCAGACTTGACCCCTATGTCTTGTTTATCTTTTCAATTGGTTAGCTCCGACCCTATTTCGGAGTTGTCTCAATACTGAGGAATAAAATGAACTTATTGATTGTGAATTAGTCAAGGCGGCACCCCTTTTCTTTGGGAATCTGGCGTATATACAAACGAAGTAGTTGGAAATCTTTTACATGTCACTTCTTCTTCAGTCAGCAGAAATATCTCATCTGTCATGACATGGTTGTTTGGGTGTAATAACCTGAGAAGATAGCTAAAAATATTAATTCACAAATCAAGATGTGACACCATCTCTTCAGAAAGATTTCGCAAAAATTTATTTAACATTTAAGATTTACAAAACATATCATTCATGATATTAAAAATTTATTTATAAAAATCCATACCTGTACGTTGACGGCCAAAAATTTTGTCCCAAAAAAATTTTAACTTAATGTTGATGGCTTCCTAAAAAGTCAAAATTCTGTGTTGCGCTGCATCCTTCGTTTCTTCATGGTGCACTAAGTAAGAATCATCACTCAGGATTTGCGCGCCTTGGATTTGAAGCTTTTTTCTTTGCCATCGAAATCTGATTTTTTACGAGAGTGTCAATGTTGAATTTAGTGTGATTCTGCTTTTCTTAAAAAAATTTAAATGTTCAAGGAGAACAATGATAATGAAAAGGTCTTCAAACATAATTCTAATCATGTCTTGTGCTTTTTTAATGGGAATAAATTTTATAGGATGTGGTGGTGGCGGCGGTAGTGATAATAGTTCTAATGGTTCAACAGTAATCGAAGGTGTCTTTTTGGATAGTGCTGTAGAAGGTTTAAACTATAAAACCGACACACAAACTGGCATTACAGACAATAATGGTACATTCAAATATCAAGAAAATGAAGTGATTACTTTTTCAATAGGATCAATTGATTTAGGGCAGACAACCGGGAAAACAATTATAACACCAATTGATTTAGTTGAGGGTGCGACTGATGCAAATAATAATCAGGTAATAAATATTTGTCGTTTGCTGCAGACCCTTGATGATGACAGCAATGTTGACAACGGAATCACCATTGCAGAAACTGTTAACAATGCTGCAAAAGTAATATCTATTGATTTTAATGCAGATGTAAATCAATTTGACGAAACAGTTGAATCAGATATCGATAAACTCACCTCTTTAACTTCAGCTGGCCGAAGAGAATTGGTTTCTGTAAATGACGCACAAGATCATATTAACCAGATCTTTCAAGATGATGACGGGGACGGATATACCGCAGACCAGGGAGATTGTGATGACAGCAATGCCGATATCAACCCTGGTGAAACTGAGATCTGCGGGGATGGAATTGACCAGGACTGCGATGGTAGTGATTTAGCCTGCACTCCTGACCCAAACGATGTGGCTGAACAGTTATGGGATATTGATGTCTCCTTCACTGGTCGTTCTTACTCCAACGAGTGGTCCTGGGAAAATATCAAAATTGCAGGGTCTCAAGAGCCTTTAAAAACAGAGTATGATTCAGAATATCCATTTCCTTATATGCATCAGTATGGTGGAAAAACTTTAGTAGATACTTCATTTTATGACAATACAGATGGGGGACTTATATTAGCTTATTATCCAGAAGCTTATACTTACAGTAATACGGTTCCTGCCTTAGAGGGTCTTGCGTTAATTAAGAAAGGATATTGTATTGATTTAGGAGACTTAATAGTAGGTGATGAACCATACGATATGGCTGGTGATACCTATTTTAGCTGTGGAGATGAAGCTATTGCTCCAACCTGGGATGGTATCCAAACCTCTTTAAATGTAGCACAGGAAGCTGCTTATATTAAACATGAGGCATTTACCCTACATGATACTGGAAGATGGATTAATGATGCAGGTTCATCTTCTCTGACAATTACTTTTACTCCTGTAAATTAACTATAAAGATTAAAAGCCCGTATAAATGCAGATCAAAAAATCAAAAATCGTGTGGATAAAATATCCGACAAATTGATTAAGAGTCAAGGGCAGACCCATTTTTTCATTCTTTTTTTTTCTGGTTAATCTGGACAGCGGCCATGAAATTGTTTTGCAGCAAACCTGGGAGACGGTCCCGGTTCCCACCGGCCGCTATCGTTTGGGCTGGTGGGAAAGCCAGCATGAAATCGTCCCCAGATACTTGCGGATGAGTTTATGATTGACCTGGGCGTAATGCTTGAAGTGGAGATGTGATATCAAACCCGAATCAAAAGGAAAGGAGAAAAATCTATGACCCGAAGAATGAGGTGGATATCTTTATATAATCGTCCTGGTGTTTTCGATGATATGTATTTCATGCGCGCACGCAAAACCGCCAAAGCCTGGTCCAGATTTTGTATGGGTTAAAGTCCACACAACACCGGCCGGCGCTCCAATTCCCGGGCATTGGAAATATACCGGCCCCCAGGTAAATGGAAAGGTTTGGGTTCAGGGACATCATAACGAAGCCGGCAACTGGATGAATGGGCACTGGCAAACACATACCCCTCCCAAAAAAGGCGCGAACTGGGTTCCCGGGCATTGCGGCCCTCGCGGAAAATGGATCCCCGGTCATTGGCGGTAGATAAACATATTGACCGCCATACCCCAATATTTAAATTTTTTGTTGTTAAGCAGAAGATCTTGCTATTAAGGAAATACAAAAATGCAGCTTAGGGAAGTGGAAAATATTAATATTTGGAAGTTCCCGTAACCCGATTCTAAAAATATAAAATTGGGAAAGCTGCAATTTTATCTTTGATGTTTGAATCTTTATTGTAGAACTTTGACAGACTCGTAAAAAGTCAGATTTCGATGGCAAAGAAAAAAGCTCCACCAATCTAATAAAATTGGCGAGACGCTTAAATCCTGAGTGATGATTTGTACTTAGTGTGCCATGAAGAAACGAAGGACATAGGGTCAAGTCTGCTCTTAAGTCTTATATGGAGCTTGAATGACTCAAGGGCAGACTTGATCCCTATGTTTGACCCCTATGTCCCCTGACAGACACCTTGTCAAAATCGATACCTGTCAGGTCAAGTATGAACTATTACAAATTATCCAATGACAGGCATGCCTGCCACAGACACAACAGAGATTGAAAATGGTACTATGCCGCCCCGGTAGCTGGCCTGACCCTCCCGGGTAGTATTACATCCCCTGATTACACTTCATCATATCCATCAGATTCTCTGCTTTTTCAATACATGGCATCATTTGTTCCATGCTTTGAATCCCTTCCTTTAATTCCGAAAGAACCTGTTTTTTCGTATTTTTATTCCACACGAGAGGATCTTCATCGTCGCTAAACTCATCATCATCTAATCCCAGCTGTTTGGCGAGCCGGGATGATTCCTCCTCACAGCGGTCCGCATCTGCCTGGGAGGATGCATTTTTCAAACAGCTCTCCATGTGTTTCATCACTTGCAGCATTTTTGGCATTTGATCTTTTTGCTGCTGGAATTTGCTCTTGCCTCGATTTGAGTTATTCATTGCCTGCATCATCATGGCCTTTTGTTCAGCCTCCGTCATGTTGGGATTGGCATTCATCTGTGTTTGCAGATCCCCCATCATGGCACCCAATTCATTCATATCCTCACCCTGCTGCAATGCTTGCCCCTCGGACACATAATCGGGTGAAACTTCTATCTTGTAATCAGGTAATTGAAATTTACTGTCGGGAACGGACTTGTTGAACGTTGCTTTTACAGCGACCATGCCACTTTTCATGCCCATCACCTCGGCTTCAACGCGTAAAGGTACTTGGCCTTTATAAAGCCATTGCTTCCCCCCCAGAATGCTCCACACTTCACAGGGATACCCCAGGACCTTTTCAGTTCCTATTTTTTGACCGCCCATTTTTTGCAGCTGTGTGTCACTGTCCGCACTCATATTTTTACCCGAAGCAAGATATTGACTCCCCACGGGATCGGTGCTCTTATTGATTTTTTTTCTCTTGAAATCAACAACATAAACAGTAACATTATCAATTTTCTTCATGGTGTGGGCTTTGTCTTTCTTGCTCACCATACCTGACATGGTTGTTGTTGTTTCTTGTTCCTCCAGGGTAACAGCACCATAATTTTTAAAATAGAGTGTGTTGCTTCCCTTGGTTTCTGAAACCATTCCAAGAATATTACCCCCACCATTTACCTCATATTCAATCATGCCCGTTTCTATGGAGTAACGTTTAACAGTTTTAGCCTGGGCCATTGCTGCCATCAAGAGCAGCACAGAAAGCAGTGTTAGAAATTTCACAGTTCGTGTCATAAATTTGATCCTATTTTTTGTGGGTTTATTTCAATAAACAGCAATGCAATGATGCAACAAAAAAATATAATACTCGGAAAAAGGATTTAGTCAACAAATGACGATTATGTGGTCTATATATAAGAAAAGATCTTGTTTCAAGCAGAGCTTTTCCGATCATCACTGTGGTCAATCCAACTTTTTATTCTAGCAATGATCGTAACCCTGAAATTGCCAGTTTATTAATAACAGCAACAGAACAATGTTCAAGGATATTAAAAGTTAACATTTATTTTTGTGGTTTCTCCAGGTTTAATTTCAAAGAGAGTCTCTTGTTCAAAATCACTATATGTGGAGACAATTAAATATTCACCAACCGGCAACTTTTCAAAGGTAGTCGGGCCATCTGTGGTTGATAAGCGTGCTCCTCTTCTTTTATCTTTTTTGCCATTTTTCATGTTGAATAAGGTGTGACGTGCCTTGACAAAATCACCTTCTGCTGTTTCAGAGGCACTAACGCTAACCTCTCCCTCTTCTATTTCGGAGGACTTAACTTCAAGATTATCAATTGGTATGACATTGACTTCTTCTACTATGCGGCTCATAGCTTTATTTAAATCTTCTGCATTTTGTGCTGTAAAATATTTTCCACCTGTGACCTTAGCAATACATTTTAATTGGGCTTCGGTTTCTTTATCCACATCAAACCCAACGACATGTATAATAAAATCGACTCCAAGCTTTTCTAATTCTTCGGCGGTTTCACAGGGATTAGCATCGCAGTTTTCCTTTCCATCACTAATTAGTATTACAGTCGCTTTTTCTTCCGTATGACGTAGCTCCTTGGCAGCCATTAGTAATGAACGGCTAATGGGAGTTTTCCCTTTGGGATTTATCTTTTCTATTTCGGAAATAAATCTCTTTTTATCCACTTTAGATATTGGGACAAGTGTTTCTATGTCGTTGCAATCTCCTTTTCTTCTATGGCCATAGGCTATTAAACCAACATGAATAGAAGTATCCCACTCTGAAATAATATTTTTCAATACTTCTTTAGCTATAGAAATTTTTGCCTTGCCTTCAACCTGTCCCCACATGCTACCTGAAGAATCAAAGACTATCATGGATTGCCTAACATCTTCTGTTTGAGCAAAGCTATAACTATAGCACAAACATAATATACAGATTAATAATGCTGTTTTTTTCATAGTATCTCCTAAAATATATTCGTAAATGAATCTGTTCTTACTTGAGGTAACTTGAAAGTATGAACAATTTTTTTATAACTTTTCGAAAGTAAGTATTAAGTTATTTTCATTGACTATTTAAATCACCCGATCGAGGCTCGCACCGATCGGTCTCGATAAAAACGGGGAAACTTCAGTTAAGTTAAAAAGAATAGAAATGATATTAGCAATATACATCTACAAAAGATGATTAATAGTGGAGTGGTTTATCGTTGATATTTGATGGTCAACTGTCATCCTCCTTTTTCTCTTACCTTAGGTGGGTTAAGTTAAACAAACGACACCAAAGTTTCATAAGCCCTTGACGCAGGGGAAGGCTCAGAATCACTTACGGAATATAGCTCGTTAAACCTCCCATTATTTACAGGTTGCCCATTGCAGGGCTTCTTTTCGTTTGGTGGTAACCTTTTTATAACTGTTTCTGAAGAACTTGATCCCCGGACAAGCAGATGGTCAATTCGCTGGAGTTGACACCTCCCAAAAATACGGGCCTGAAACCAGGCTAAAAGAGGGAGGTCAAAAACTTACTCAAAGCCATTTAAACTAAGGATTTAGGCGAAATCCTGTGGGACGTTCATGCCGTTTGTTTAAACGTATCCTATCTTTATGAAAAACGTTTTCTCATATTGATGCTTCCTTGCTGTGCTGGTTGAATACTGGTGCAAAACTCATATATCGGATTTGGAAGATATAGTCTATGAAAACGACAGTATTGCAAAAACTTTCCAAGGCGAGCAGTCGATAATTATCCTTAATTTTCTGTGCTTATCTGGCATACCATATGTGGGTTGAGATTTTTACCGAATTTTTAAATAAACTTTTAATGGCTATTGTATGCTTCGAAATTTGTTATGGTTTTTACTCTAACTGCGGCCGGTTGTGCTGTTGGAAACCGTCTTGCTGTTTCTAAAAGTTCAGCTGTTACTGGCAGTATAGCTGTTGCTGACGACTCAGCAATGCTTCAAGCAAATGAGAAAAAGGCCTGGGAAAAGGCGACGAAAACTTTCCCTGTGGAACGTCAGCTAAATGTTCAGCAATTCAAAGCGCTTTACGATGAGGTTATGGCTGGACAGGAAGATGCCTATTTGGTTGATCTCCGGACGCATCCTGAATTTTATGCCGCTCACATTGTCGGGACGGACCATATCCATGCCGGTCATATGTACACGTTTCCCAAAAAAATAAAAAACAAAGACGCCAAAATCGTGGTGTGGTGCAGGACAAACAAACGAGGCGCTTACGTAGGGGAACGCCTCGCACAATATGGTTACACCAATGTATGGTGGTATAAAGACGGCATCGTAGGCTGGATCGAAGCAGGACATCCCCTTTGTAATCAGTTTATGGGACTGTTTAAAGTCACCGAGTACCATAAGTCCTTCACGGAAATCGATAAAGAGACTAAAAAGCCTTTGTATCAAATTCGAGAATTTCACCCCTATTAATAAAAAATGCCTTTTATCAAGGGAAAAGCTTTTTTGCTTTTTCCTTGATAAATTCCAATTCTTTCCGGATCGATATCCCTCTAAATATTTTTTAAATCATATGACCTTTACGAACCACGCAATCCGCATAAGACGCCTTACTCGCCAATGACGAAAAACATCTTTACTTTTCATAATTCAGCAATTTAACTGCTCTGCCGCTTATGTATCAGGTCGAAAAGATTAATATATCAAGCGTAATCCAGCGAATTGATCATTACGCTTTGAATATCGAATAAAAATTAACCCTGGAAATGAATAAAAAATATTGACAGATTTTTATATATCGTTATATTACGATGTAGAAATAAGGAGAAAGTATGAAATCGTTTGTAAAAGTCATGAAAGCCCTGTCAGATCCCAGCCGGATCAAAATAATGAAAATGCTTCAGCAGAAGATGATGTGCGTTTGTGAAATGCAGGCTGCTTTGCAGATTGCCCAGTCAACTACCAGTAAACATCTCCAGATTTTAGAAGATGCCGGCTTGATAACGTCTAAAAAAGACGGGTTGTGGGTCAATTATATGATTGCGGATGGCGATGAAAGCCCATACGCGGCCCACCTGATCGGCAGTCTGAAGCATTGGCTGGATAACGATCCGGATATTAAGATATTAATTGCGCAACTGCCGGGTATTGATCGAAGCAACATCTGCAGCCGATAGTTTTTTTATCCCTATGTATCGTTATAATACGATTTTACGTTTTATATTTAAGTGATAAGGAATGAATTTCATGTCAGCCCAAACCAGGGGAAAATGGAAACCAATAATATTATTTTCACTCATTGCTATAACTATAATACTGATAATCAGTGCAAAAACCGGCCTCTGGGTGCTCACGGCAATCCCTGTCGGATTTTTGTTCGGGTTTTTTCTTGAAAAAGCAGATCTTTGCGGAGCCTCGGCTTTCAGTGAAATCATATTAGTGAAAGACTGGCAAAAGTTTCTCGGTATCTGCACGGTGATTGTTGTCAGTATGATCGGTTTTGCCGCATTATCCGCTCTTGGATGGGTTAAACTCAATCCCAAACCCATGATCTGGGCAAATTATATAGTGGGCGGCATTGCTTTTGGTGTGGGTATCGTGCTTGCCGGCGGATGCGTTAGTGGGTGTTTGTTTAAATCCGGTCAGGGCAATCTGAACTCCATGGCCGGTCTTGTCGGTATTCCGCTGGGTGTGGCCGCTGTTGAATACGGACCGCTTCACGGTGTGACCATGTATTTGAAACAATTTATTATTAAAGCACCGGGTGGATCTTCCGTGACTTTTTCATCCGTTACCGGTCTTCCTTACGGATTGCTTGCCGCAATATTTGCAGTCGTTGCTGTGATGGTGGCCTGGATGTTGAAGAAAAAACAGCCGGCGCATGCCAATAACATCAAAAAAGATGACATGCCGTTTTCCCAGCGGATCATGACCAAATCATGGAAACCCTGGCAGGCTGGTATTGCCATTGGCATTTTAGCCTGTTTTGCTTATCTGTCGTCTGCGGCAAGCGGCAGAAATTATCCTCTGGGTGTAACTCACGGTGTATTGCATGCACAACTTCTGTTAACCGATGCGCCGCTGAAACATGTGTATGCCCCGAAAGCACCGTCGCTCGCAGTTCAGAAGGCGGTTGGTGCAAGCATGGCGAATCCTGAAAAACCGGCAAAAAAAGTTTCCTGGTGGCTGATTCTTGAAGTTTTCGCTCTTGTGCTCGGCGCGTTCACCAGTGCGAAACTTTCGAATAAAATTAAATTTCTGCCAAGGCCGCCGGACCAGACAGCAATTGCCTTTTTCGGGGGAATCCTTTTAGGCATAGGTGCCGCCATTGCCGGTGGGTGTGTGGTCGGGAATATCATGAGCGGGGTCGCACTTATGAGTGTCGGCAACGTGATCTTTTTTGCGACCGTGGTTTTGGCAAATTGGGTAACAACCTGGTTTTACCTCATGGGCGGCAGCCTTTTGAAATCATAGAAGTAAAAAAGAATTGAAATATAAGGACAAGAAACAAATGGAAGTACTTAATGAAACCGGAAGCAGTGAATCACAAATCCCGGAAAATCCCGTCAAACGCGGGGGATTAACCGCGAAATATTTTTCAGTAACTGTTTTGATGATAGCCGTGTGGTGGGGCATCTACCTGAATCTTGCTAAGATTTCACAACAGCTTACCCATGGTTTGTCAAAGTTATTGGCATTCTCACCCACAAGCCACTTAGGCCTCGCCATTGAATTTTTTATTTTTGAAGTTCCCAAGGTGCTGATGCTGCTGACACTGGTGGTTTTTGCAGTCGGCATTATCCGATCCTTTTTTACGCCGGAACGAACCCGAAAAATTCTTGCCGGTAAACGTGAATCCGTTGGTAATGTTTTTGCCGCCCTACTTGGCATTGTGACGCCTTTTTGTTCCTGTTCTGCAGTGCCGCTGTTTCTGGGTTTTGTTACCACGGGCGTCCCTCTGGGGGTGACGTTTTCTTTTCTTATTGCCGCACCAATGGTCAATGAAATCGCTTTGGTGCTACTGTATGGGCTGTTCGGCTGGGAAGTGGCACTTATTTATCTGGTTACCGGGCTTTTAATCGCAATGATCGCAGGTTGGGTTATCGGACGACTGCGTATGGAAAAATATCTTGAGGACTGGGTTCAGGATCTTCAGGCAGGGGTCGCCCATGTCGAGGAACTGCGCAAGGACTGGGTGGACCGGATACAGGATGGGGTTACGGCTGTTATTGAGATTGTGGGAAAGGTATGGCTATATGTGGTGCTGGGCATTGCGGTCGGTGCCGGTATTCACGGGTATGTGCCTGAAGGATTTCTGGCATCAATGATGGGAAAATCTGCCTGGTGGTCGGTTCCTTTATCTGTTTTGCTGGGAATCCCCATGTATTCGAATGCCGCCGGGATCATACCCATTGTTCAGGCCCTGCTGGAAAAAGGCGCAGCGCTCGGAACGGTTTTAGCGTTTATGATGTCGGTCATTGCCCTGTCTTTACCGGAGATGATTATTCTCAGAAAAGTGCTCAAACCGCAATTGATTGCCACATTTCTCGGTGTCGTCGGAACGGGGATACTTATTGTCGGTTATATTTTTAATTTTTATTTCTAAGAGAATTTTTCGTATATAGTGAAACATCAATGTCATTAATTTGAGAGGTCTCAATGTAGGGGAGGGGTTTACCCCCTCCCGCAAAATGCCGAACCATAACGGGAGGGGGTAAACCCCTCCCCCTACACATATGGTTTAAATTAATGGTATTGAGTGAAACATAATGAAAATCAAACAACAGGAGAATAATTATGGATATTAAAGTATTGGGGCCAGGATGCCCGAAGTGCAAAAAAACCGAAACCATTGTCAAGGAAGCCGTGGCTGAATCCGGCGTGAACGCCAACGTTGAAAAAGTGACGGATGTTATGCAAATTGCTCAATATGGCGTTTTCGGCACCCCCGCGGTGATCGAGGACGGCGAAGTGAAAATCGTTGGTAAAATACCCAAAAAAGAAGATATTTTGTCTTGGATAAAAAAATAAGATCTTGTTTAATATTGGAATATGAATCAAGGAGTTGGTGATTTATGAAATGCGACGACCTTCAAACCAATGACCGGAAAATGACCAGCATTTTTGAACGGTTTTTAACCGTCTGGGTGCTGCTGTGCATTGCCGGAGGAATTATTCTCGGAAAAGTTGCCCCGGGTTTAGCCCAAGCCTTAGATGGCATGGCAATTTATGTCAATGGTGCGCCTGTGGTATCGATTCCAATTGCTGTCTGCCTGTTTTTCATGATGTATCCCATTATGGTAAAGATTGATTTTGGCGAAGTCATCAAAGCCGGGAAAAGCGGCAAGCCGGTGTTTCTCACCCTTTTTATCAACTGGTGCATCAAGCCGTTTACCATGTATGTCATTGCCACTTTTTTTCTGGGGTTTCTATTTAAGAGTTTTATCGGGGTTGATGCTGTGGATCTGGTGAAAATGCCGTTTGGCCTGGACCTGGCGCTGGGTGCGCACCACGGTGCCGGCACGGTTGTGCTGGCCGACGGTATTAAAATGCTTGAAATCCCCTTATGGCGAAGTTACCTGGCCGGCTGTATTCTTCTGGGTATTGCGCCCTGTACAGCCATGGTTCTGGTCTGGGGATATCTTTCGCGCGGCAATGACGGGCTGACGCTGGTGATGGTTGCCATAAACTCCCTGACCATGCTGGTTCTGTATGGCGTTCTGGGAGGCTTTTTACTGGGCGTAGGACGTCTTCCGGTGCCATGGCAGGCATTGCTTCTTTCCATCTGTATTTATGTGGCTCTGCCGCTGGTGGCAGGATACTTATCCAGAAAGTGGGTCATCAGTGTCAAAGGGGATCAATGGTTTAAGGAAAAATTTCTGCATGTTTTAACCCCTGTCACGATTATTGCGCTGCTGATTACCCTGGTGCTTCTGTTTTCTTTTAAAGGCGAGGTTATCCTCGAAAATCCGCTGACCATTGTCTGGATTGCCGTGCCGTTGTTTATCCAGACCGTGCTTATTTTCTGTCTGGGGTATGGCTTAGCACGGATTTTAAAGCTTAAATATGAAGATGCGGCACCCGTCGCCATGATCGGCGCTTCCAATCATTTTGAGGTTGCCATCGCCACATCGACCATGCTGTTTGGTCTTTCGTCGGGGGCGGCCCTGGCAACGGTTGTGGGCGTTCTGATTGAGGTCCCGTTGATGCTGATGCTGGTCAAGGTGTGTTTAAATACAACCCACTGGTTTGAGAACAATTGAAATCGTTCACAGGGCATCGCACCTGCTTTGTTCCCGGGCACTTGAAGTACGACGAGTACGTCTTCGTGCCCGGCGCCTTGCATCTGCGGCACCCTGTAAACGATTACAGGTCAGTGGTTTACGAAAAACTGATAGTTTTGAACCCGTGAACAGGTACGAAAAATTTAATAATTTAAGGAGATTATTTTGATGAAAAAATATATTTATTCACTTGTGTTTACTGGTCTTATTGTTTTTATAACCGTGTTACCCGGTATTTCAGCAGAGGAAGCCGTTAAACCGGCGACTGAGGTAAAACCGGCAGCCCACCAGATTGTTGTCACCTATTTTCATACCACCGCCCGATGCCCGACATGCCACACGATAGAGGAATTGTCATCCAAGGCGGTTCAATTAAATTTTGAAGAAGCGCTCAAATCCGGCAAAGTGGTCTGGCGGGTCATCAACGTGGATGAACCGGAAAACAAGCATTATAATGATGATTATCAGCTATATACCAAATCGTTAATTATTTCCGAAGTGAAAGACGGCAAGGAAGTGCGGTGGAAAAATCTGGAAAAAATCTGGGTCTTAGTCAGGGACGATGAAAAATTTGACGCATATGTAAAAGACGAAATTGCGGACTGGTTAAAGGAATAATTATGGAATTTGGTGCTGCACAAATATTATCCGTAATCTGGCTTGGTATCCTGACGTCCATCAGTCCGTGCCCTTTGGCCACCAATATTGCCGCCACTACCTACATCGGCAAGCAGATCAAGTTCCGTTATGCCACAGTACTGGCGGCTGTCGCCTATACCATCGGCCGGACCATCGCGTATATGCTGATCAGTATTCTGATTATTGCCGGATTGATTTCCATTCCGGGGGTATCCAATTTCCTCCAGCATCACATGAATCAGATCCTGGGCCCGGTCTTACTGGTTAGCGGTCTGTTTATACTGGATCTGGTTCCTTTGAAAATGCCGAATATCGGTTATAATACCGGGATGCTGCAAAAACTCGGTGACAGCGGTTTTTTTGGAGCGGTTGTGCTGGGATTTTTGTTTGCCTTGTCTTTTTGTCCGGTGTCTGCGGCTCTTTTCTTTGGCAGCGTAATTCCGGTGGCATTAAAATTTCAGTCTGCGATATTTCTGCCGTTTTGTTACGGGATCGGCACTGCGGCACCCGTGATCGGGTTTGCGGTGATTATCGCATACAGCTCCCGGTTTGCCGGGATTTTTTTCAATAAGTTACCTGTTGCGGAACGATGGCTTCGCCGCATCACCGGAGTTCTTTTTGTGTTTATTGGATTGTATTTTTGTTTTAAATACATTTTCAAAGTGATTAATTTTTAAATTTTTTTTGTGGGGCTTCCGGGACAGTTCCGTGCTATAGGAATCAATACGGACTATGTTTGCTTCATGCTCATAAAAAACATTCCAACGGGGTATTCAGTCGGAAAATTAATCTTATAAAATATTTTTTAAATGGTTGAAAAAAATGCAAAAAAACTTTACCGGAGCAAAACCGGCAAAATTAGGTACAGAGAAGCTGCCCGCTGTTATTTCGGTCCAGACGGAAGAGCGGTTGAAAGAAGTGACATCAATTTTTGAAGAGCACAAATGGGCTTTTTCAATTGATTTGGAACCGGATAAACCGGAAAACATTACTGATTTGGAAATTTTATTGAATCCGGCCAAACAAACAAAAGTTGAAAAGAAAATCGGCCGCAATGACCCCTGCCCATGCGGCAGCGGGAAGAAATATAAGAAATGCTGTGGGTAACGATAAGGAGAAATCAACAATGTCAATCCGACTGCCGGAAAAAGCCCTGTTACTGAAGCGTTTAAAAGATGGCGGCTTCAGTGTGCCTGATTTCCTGTACGTTCCGGCGGAAAACTTTAAAACAGAGGATTTTGCCGAACTGGAAGCTTTTCTGGAAAACTATCAGGACAGTTTCAAGATCATCGCCCGCAGCGCTCATCCTGATGAGGAATATTTCAAAGGCGGCACCTTTGATTCCATAACGACCTACTCGGATATCGGCGGTATAAAGTATGCGCGCAAACGGATGATGAAGTCAGCCCGCACCGCCAAATGCCTCTCGATCAAACGGCAGCAGAAGTTCAATCGGGCACCGGAGGTCGACCCGGAGCAGATGGGGGTGATCGTAATGCCTTTTATAGACGGGTCGAGTGTTATGGCGAAAATGATTGGTCGTCAGTGGGAGTTCGGCTATTGTCGGGACCGTCAGCAAAAGCTGAGTAACGAGCCGTTCATTACCCGGACCCCTCATGACCGAAAACTGATTGACCTGTCAACGAGCATACAGGATCTCTTAGGGTTCAGTTGTGAAATTGAATATATCATCACGTATGATAATGATATTCATGTTGTCCAGGCCAAGGATATTTCGGAATTCGACCTGAAAGAGATGATCGAAGGCGAGCAGCATATCATTCCTCTGGACGGCATCCGGAGAATTCGAAAGCGGCACAGTTATCGTGAGCGGTCGACCTTTGTTATGGACAACCAGTCCTTTTATCTGGAGGTCATCAACCAATGTGAGAAAAGGGTTCACGGCTGGGGAGATCAACCCACCGGCTTTGAGGATATTCTGGGTGTGATCTCCGATTACCAGCAAACCCTGGAATCATTTGCTCTGCGGCACCGGCGGTTTGCGGTGCTGGGTCTTTCTATTATTGTGCCAGGGGATCTCCGTCAGGTGGCCAATCACTATCTTGATGATACCCCAGAACTTCAGAAACAGCTTTCAAAAGCCCTGTATGATCACCATTATTTTATCGATCGGTTCATGGCCGAGGCCGATACTATGATTGCAAGAGATAAAGTTCGTTTAAACCTGGACAGCCACGATGCCTATGGCGTTGATACGGTCCGTAATCCCCTGTGGTCCGTATACTGGTACCAGAAACGACATGCGGAGGTTTGTGCCCGAATCCGGAGCATCGGGTTTAAGACCGGCGACACCATCGGCATTGAAATTAATCCGGACGGTAAACCGCAAATTTTCAAACATTAATAATTGATGTACTCGGAAAAGTAAGATTTCGATGGCAAAGAAAAAAGCTCCACCAATGTTATAAATTGGCAAGGTGCACAAATCCTGAGTGATGATACGTACTTTTTGTACTTTGAAGAAACGAAGAATGCAGGGCAACACAGAAGTGGACTTCCAAATAACTCATTCATAAACGATTGAAATGATGGACGAGTTATTCTCTCATACAGTGATGATTCATCACCATGAAAAGCTTTTTACAAAGCCATCAATAATGGTTGACGTAAAAAACTCCGCCGGATGGTTCCGGCGGAGTCGGTTAACGATATAACTGATTCTGTATTTTTTTTAGGGATCAAGATGCCCGCAGCTTCACCCGGATGCTTACAAAACACCCGCCGTGTGTTAAATCAATCTCTTTCCCGCATTATACTCTTGCCGCATTAGGCCTTTGGCTTCGACCCTTTTTCGGTGCGGAAAAATTCCGACGCGGTTTCCATTGTTTCTGCGGCTGTTTGGTGCCGGCCGGTTTTGGGGAGCCATAGTCAAAAGTCGAGATAGTGCGCTGCTCAATTTCTGCGCCGATGACGCGATTGATGGCGCGGACCATATCCCTGTCTTCACCCGTAATCATGGTGAATGCTTCACCGTTGCATGCAGCCCTGCCGGTCCGCCCGATACGATGAATGTATGCATCCGGGGTGGAGGGGATATCATAGTTGATGACATGTGAAATCTTGGAAACGTCAATGCCGCGAGCAGCGATATCTGTTGCTACCAGAATTTTATAAGTTCCGTTTCTGAAACCATCCAAAGCCGCCTGGCGGCGTCCCTGTGAAAGGTTGCCCTGAATCGAAGCCGACCGGAAACCGGCACCTGCCAGTTTTTTGTCTAAGCTTTTGGCACGATGCTTGGTTCGAGTAAAGACAAGGACCGACTCGGTCTTGATGTTTTCCAGCATTTTTAACAGCAGTGCAGTTTTTAGATGCTGGGCTACGGGATAGAGCGCGTGGCTGACCGTATCCGCCGGTGCTGTGGTGCCAATCTTTACGGTGATCGGATCACGCAGAACATCATTTGCCAGTCGACGTATTTCAGCGGGCATGGTGGCCGAGAAAAGCAGTGTCTGGCGACTTTGCGGGACAGATCTTAAAATTCTCCGGATATCCGGGAAAAATCCCATATCAAACATATGGTCAGCCTCGTCGAGAACCAGTACTTCAAGATTACGAAGATCAGCAGTCCGACGTCCGATATGGTCAAGCAAACGGCCGGGGCAGGCAACCACAATATCGGCACGTCTTAATTTCTGAATTTGCGGGTTAATCCCCACACCGCCGTAAACCGCTATACTTCTCAGCCGGGTTTTTTGTCCCAGGGTTTCGAATGACTGGTGAATCTGTTCGGCTAATTCCCTCGTAGGAGCAATGACCAGGGCACGGATGCCACTTTTTTTACTTTTCATTAAGCGATTGAGGATTGGCAAAGCAAAAGCCGCTGTTTTGCCGGTGCCGGTCTGGGCCAGTCCCATCACATCTTTTTGATTCAGAACATGCGGCATTGCCTGCTCCTGAATCGGGGTTGGGGTTTCATAGCCTGCGGCTGTGATGCCTGCTTTAACAGCAGGGTGAAAATCAAATGTTTCGAACTTCAATAAATACCTTCTTTCATATTTCACCTGAATTGAGCGGTTTAATTTTCGACAAGCCTTTTTCCTGCACTTGCGGTAGTCTCAACAATCGCTCAACCAAGTTTTAAATAAAAAAAAGCCCCGGAATCATTCCGGGGCTTACGTAATTTTTAGTTGACTACCAAGAACACTTTTAAAATTTTTATATTAAAATATGCATTATTGCCATTATTGTCAAGCTCTTTGTTTTTATTAGCAGTTTTGGGGTCGGTTTGGAGACCCTGAAAAAAACCGCAACCTGATAAATGACAAAAGCGTATGCATTGATGTAACAAATAACAATAATGCCGGTTTCTGTCAGTACCGGAAAAAGGTGCAAAAAGTCGTTTTGGTACGGACATCAGATACAATTTACTTTCCGATTTTCAAGAATGCAATCGGGTAGCCGGGGGGGTTTCTCCCCCGGCCCCCACACCACCTACTAAGCGGTTCACTTAATCTATGGGTTGAAAAATAAATAAAATGTGATTCCTCTCAAAAAGAAGAATTCTTCATAATATTAATGTTATATTAGAGATGCCGCTTGCGAAAACTAAATATAGTACGTTATAATGTACCAAATTTATTAAAAAGCGAGGTAGAAATGCAAAGACTAAAAATTGATCAAGATATCAGATCGTTGTCCGAAGTCAGGACGGGCATTGCGAATTTTATAAAGCAAGTTCATGACACAAAACGACCTGTTATCATCACGCAACATGGAAAAGGGGTCGCTGTTTTATTAGATGCGTATGAATATGAAGCGATGCAGGATAAACTTGAACTTTTGACAGATGTTCAGATGTCCATTAACCAACTCGAAAATGGACAAGGAGTCACTCATGAAGATGCCAAAGCAACAATTCTGAAAAGAGTTAAAAAATGAAAATATGTTGGTCGCCCTTAGCTATTGATAGGGCATCAGAAATCGCCGAATATATTGCCCAAGACAAACCATCCGCTACAGCAAAATGGATTGATACTGTATTTTCAAAAGTCGAACAACTGAAATCTACTCCTGAAATCGGCAGGCTTGTTCCTGAAATTCGAAACGATCAATTTAGCGAATTAATTTACGGAAATTATCGCATCATTTATCGTATCGAAAAGGAATTAATATCAATTCTTACAATGAATACAATAAAATACTTTTATAAGGCTTCTTTCTTTTTTTATGTTTTTTTCATGCTATATGGATGTGCATCCACATCAGCGCAACCGGACCCATCATTAACCAGACTTTTAGATGCAGGGAAAGCAAGAGCCACCCATGGATGGTTTTTTGTAGAAAATCATCCTCAAAAAATTAAGTATCAGGTTTTGCTTCTGCCCGGGCTCTTTTG
>JAQIBZ010000183.1 GCA_027858815.1 Desulfobacteraceae bacterium | reverse complement strand
TGGATCTGGGGTTGCCATTTGGCGAGGTGGTTAATATCTACAATACGCGTCTGGCACAGGAAATGGGTGCCTGGGCGGAAACGGAAAATAAGGGGGCGGCATTTCACCACGCTGCCTTTAATACGTATTTTGTTAAAGCCGAAAATCTCGCCGAACAAAAGGTGCTTGAAGATATTGCAGTATCCATCGGGTTAGATGGTAAAAAAGCCTGTGAAGTGCTTGAGCAGAGATCGTTTAAAGTACAGGTGGATGCGGACTGGAAACTGGCTGCTGAAAATGCCATATCGGCTGTTCCGACATTTATGATAAATGGCGAGCGGCTGGTTGGGGCGCAATCCTATGATAAACTCAAAACCCTGATGCATCGTCATGGCGTCAATACGATAAAATAAAAAAAAAGGCATCTATGCTGAATTGCGGAATCAGAATAGACGCCCTTTAAAACTTTTAGAGCTGACTTTTAAACCACAGTAACATTTACTGCCGAAGGTCCTTTTGCTCCCTGCTCAATTTCAAAAGTGACATTATCACCTTCATTAAGCGTTTTAAAACCGGTTGCGTTGATTCCCGAATGATGTACAAAAACATCCGGGCCCTCTTCTTGTTCAATGAAACCGTAGCCTTTTTTTTCATTAAACCACTTTACAGTTCCATTCGCCATAGTGACATCCTCCTTGTTAAAAAAAAATTACTTTTACTCCTTTACCTTCGGGCACCACTTTGGCAATGGTTACACCTTCGTAAAGAAACCGGTCTTAAAATAAAAAAGACCTTCATCTAATTTTAAAAATAATAAATAAATTTTTTTTCATGTCAAGGCTTTGATGAAATAAAAAAACTATTTTGTTATGAAATATTTAGTATTTATTTATAGACGGGATAAATTGCGGATACATAACAGGGCGATATCCTCTGTTTAATTCTTAATAAATATCAATGTATTATATGATTTTTGCTCATTCGTTTGGCAAAAGAATATTTTTAATGTTTATTTTTGGTACTATTTTGATAGTATCAATTTTAAGTCAATGTTTTATCATATTTTCGCTAAAAAAGTATAAATTACAAAGAAAAAATTATTTTAAACCGGTTTTTGCAAATAGGGAAAAATGCATAAATGGAACTATCGAAACAATGGCCAAAAAAATCTTTAAGTTTTTCTTTAAAAAAATAACTGTAAAGCGTATTATTTGTAAAATAAGGTTAATGATATGAAAAATGAATGGTTTAAGTTTCTTTCAGGCTGGAGAAGTTTGTAATGAAAAATGTTTCGATCATTTTTTTGTTGGTTATCAGTGTCTGTTTTCTGTTTCTTGATCAAAGTCCGGCATTTTATCAATGGGAGGACGAAAACGGGATTATTCATTATGGGGATGCCCCTCCGGAAAGTGTGGACAATGCCATTGAAGATACCGAAACCGGAGCTGCTTCGGATTTGGCAGGTCCTGAAAAGTCATTGCCGCAGGCGGTGCCGGAAAATACGGACAAGTTGCCCGAAGAAAAACACCGGGTTTCTCCAGTGCCTGAGGAGATACAAGAAGTGATTGATACGTTTACGCTTGCTCCGCATACCCGAAAGGAGATTTCGTTTGTTTCATTTGAACCGGTAAAAATTGGTTTTACAACAGACATTACAGAAGAAACCGTTGTACAGTGTAAAAATTCAGGGGCGGGAATAAAAGACAGGTACAGCGGAGCGGAAGCAATTTCGCCATATGGCGGCAGCTGTGAATTCAAGCCCAAAAATGGATATATCAAGTTTTATGTAGGCAACCTGGAAGATTTTCCCATAACAATTAAGGTGTTTAAACAATAGCTATAATCAATCTGATTGTTTATACGGATTTGTCTCTCCGTCCGGAACAATTTTCCATCTTTTGTAAATCCAGAGCCAATGTTCCGGGTACGCCAGGATAATTTTTTGAACTGCGTCCGCCTGATTCTGGTTATTCATCATCAGTTCTTTTTCCGGGTCTTCAGGGCATTCAAGCCATGGTAGTTCATCTTTCAAAATCATTTTGAACTCTTTTGGCCCCAGCTGAATCATAAAACCGGGTATTACCGCTGCTCCTGATTCTCTTGCTATATAAGCAGTTGATTTGACAGATGAAGTTTTTTTGCCCATCCAGTCAATAAACTCGCCTCTTCCTTTTTTTATGTTCTGGTCAAGGGCCAGAACCAACGATTCTCCCCGCCTTAAGCCGGAAAAAATCTGGTCCATCGTTTTTCTGGTTTCAATCCCCCCCATATTCATTGCCGTTCTGGCTTTAGTAACAAATTTATCGATTACCGGATCGACGATGCCTTTAGAAATAACGGCCGCCGGATAACCGGACATCCCCACCTTTCCACCGGCAAGGTCCCACATACCGATATGGCCCCCGACAAATAAAACCCCCTTTTTTCTATTTACAGCTTTTTTAAGGACGTCTTCGTTGACCAGCTCGCAGTGTTTTGTCCAGAATGCTTCCCCGGCAAACGGCAGCCGCATATAATTAATGATAACACGGCCAAAGTTTAGCAGGGAGGCTCTGTAAATGGCCTTTTTTTTCCCCGCCGACTTGGTGTCGCCATATACGATGTCAAGATTTATTAACGCAACATGCTTTCCTATTTTTAAAAAATAGAGGATTCTGCCGATGAACGTTCCGATGCGGTAAGCGAACCAGTAAGGCAGGAGTCTGAAAAAAGATATGATCAGCCAGACGGATAATCTTTTTATAAAATGCCCTTTAACTTCTTTTTGACGGAAATGTTTTTGCGTGTAATCCCTAATCTCTTCAATAGAAACGGGCAGGCGTTCAAAAGCAAATGTGCCATTATTTTCAATATTGTCCTGCAAAAATATTTCCTTGTTTAAAAATTAAAGTATCAGATTGGATTGATAACGGTAACGTTCTATGAAGACGTTTGGTTACGTGCCGGATCACTTCGATTGTATCGTAATGTGCTTAATCCGTCAGCAGTTCCTGTTTTTTAATATTCGCATTTATACACAGGATTAAATTGGGTATCAAGAAATTAAAAAATATATAATGGCACAGGTTGATTGCTTAGTTAAAGCCTGAAGCAAAGTGCCTTTTTCGGTGTTATCGCCTGTTTTGCTGTTTGGTCGTTTGCGTTGGTCTTTTTTGATAATCCCAGTACATCAAAAGAAACAGCCATATCTCAGATCAGTGATTTGACGGCGCAACTTGTTGCCTATCCGGGAAGGAAAGTATAAGCTGTCTGCCATTGATTTAAACAAATTGGTGGCAGTATCTGTATCTGCTATTTCACATGCAGACAAGGATGATATCCATATTGAAAAGACGCTGGGGGAAAATCTGCCTGAAGTCATTGCAGATCAAGCTCAGATGGAAATGGTGCTGCATATTATATTGAGTAATGCATCAGAAGCCGTGCATGGTAAAGGGCGGATTCAAATATCGGTCAATAATGTCGACATTTCAAAAGATGATGACCAATTGCCTGCCGGGTTCAGAGCCGGGCATTATGTTCGCCTTACCAAGGGAACATCTGTTAGGGTTTTTATGCCAGTTATTAAAGGTGAAGAATAACATGATGCCATGCATTGAAAGGGCCGTGGGGGTGATTTTTTGAATAGACCGTTTTTGAAAGTCGGTTACGTTGGTTTGCTGGTAATTATAATGAGTGTTACACTTGTTATAATTTTTCCGTCCAAAGCGCCTAAGATGCCGGACGGTTTTTTTACGCCGATTATTGCCTTTGAGTTTATTAAAACCAAAGCGGAAGTTTTTCAGTTGTTTGTTGCAACAGACGGCACGACCCGTCAGGCAATGGTAAATGCCATGGATCTTGGCAACCGGCTGGATTATATTTACATGTGCCTGTATTCAGTATTTTTTCTGTTGTTTTGCCAAAAGTGTGCGGATATTTCGAAGAAAAAACTTTACTATACCGGCATGGCAATAGCAGTGGTGGTCCTTTTGGGTGACGCGCTGGAAAACCGTCAGTTGCTGGGGATTACTGCAAAGCTTGAAAACGGTGATTTTGCGGCGGAGCTGTCTCTACTGTATTTTTTTACATGGATCAAATGGGGTGGCATTGCAGCTGTTTTTCTGCTATTGGTGCCATGGTTTGCAAAAGGCGGTTTGTTTTCCAAAACAATCGGCATGGCAGGAAGCATAACGATTGCTCTGGGCGTGCTTGCATTCCTGAACCGTTCAATGATTACGGAAATTTTTTCTCTGGCAGTGGGGCTGATGTTTTTATTCATGATTATCTATTGTTTTACGTTTAAATCAGATGAAATTCTATAATTCGTTTAAGTCGAAAGTTTTAGGAACTATTTCTGTACCCGAAGACCTGTCTCCACTGATCACCTATGATCCGGCTGATGAAGCGGATCCGGCGGATGCGGCAATGACATGCGAAGATATCGATGCCATCTGGACCAGCGTGGAAGACCTTTATCGGTCCGGTGTTTATCCGGGGATCACATTCTGCATGCGGCGCAAGGGTGTAAGAGTTTTGAATCGGGCCATCGGACATAGCCACGGCAATGGTCCTGATGATTCCGAGAGTGCAAAAAAAGTTCTCATGACACCAGATACTCCTTTATGTCAGTATTCGGCTTCAAAAGCAGTTACAGCCCTGTTGATTCATCTGTTGGTGGAGCGTGGCGCGATTTCCCTTTCAGATCCGGTGATGAAATATATTCCTGAATTTGCGGTGCACGGTAAACACAGAATAACCATTCTGAATGTTATTTCTCATCACGGCGGTATACCCAGGCCGCCTCGTAATGTGGACCCTGATATCCTTTATGATAATGAGAACCTGGTTCAGATGATCTGTGATCTGAAACCCACATCAAAAGACGGCGGTAACATGGCATACCATGCCGTGACAGGTGGAACAATTTTAGGAGAGATCATCCGGCGGGTCACGGGAAAGAACATCCGGGAATTGCTCACGGAATCGATCCGGGAACCGCTGGGGTTTCAGTATTTTAATTACGGGGTGCCAAAGGAAGATTTTTATAAAATTGCAACAGACTACAGTACGGGATTACCGAATGTATTTCCTGTTTCAGCCATTGTTAAACGGGCGTTAAGTGTTTCCTGGAACGATGTGGTTCGTATTGCAAATCAGCCCCGGTTTTATGAGGTTATTGTTCCGGCTGCAAACCTTGTGGCAACCGCCGATGAAATGTCACAGTTTTACCAGTTGCTGCTAAATGGCGGAACGCTCAATGGAAAACGGATTTTCGAACCATCCGCTATACAGCAGGCGGTGGCGCCGGCAGCAAAAATGTGGTTTGACGGTTCGATTGTGATTCCCATGAGATACAGTGCCGGATTGATGCTGGGGGCTTTGCCGGTGGGGATCTGGGGGCCGTATTCCGAATCTGCATACGGGCATATCGGCTTTATTAATATTTTTTGCTGGGCAGACCCGGCGCGGGATATCTCGGTATCTCTTCAGACGACCGGAAAGTCCTTGGCCGGACCGCATATCGGTCCGCTGGTTAAATTTTTATTCACCGTGGGGCGGCATTGCAGAATGAACGAAGATGTGGGCGGAGATCCCGGATCATTTGCTTCTTTTAAGGCCCCGTTCCAAAAAATGCTTCGTAAGCTGATTCTGGGGATTTAAGAATCCTTTAATTCGTGTCGCATAATTTTCCCCACCGGGCTTTTAGGCAGCAGATCCCGAAAATCAATGATCTTAGGGACTTTATACGATGCCAGACGCTCTTTGCAGAAGTCTATGATATTCTGTTCAGACACTTTGCCCATATAATCAATTTTAAGAGATATAATCGCTTTTACCGTTTCACCCCGGTAAGGATCCGGATGGCTGACAACAGCGACCTCTTCGACTGCCGGGTGAAGATAGAGCACATTTTCAATTTCCATGGGGGCAATGTTATACCCGGATGCCACAATCAGGTTTTTGATGCGGTCGACAAAATGAACAAAATCCTGTTCATCAACAAACCCCCGGTCACCGGTTCTCAGCCATCCGTCTGGTTGGAAGGTGGCTTCAGTCTCCTTTGCCTTGTTCAGATATCCGGCTGCCACCTGCAGGCCCCGGTAGCAGATCTCACCTTCCACATCTCGGGCCACGATATTCCCCAACGCGTCTGTGATTTTTACTTCAGAATATACCGGAATGCCGATAGAATCGTCCTTTTCTTTAATCCCGGGTACAGAGATGATCCCCCCGCTGTTGGTTTCCGTCATCCCCCATCCGTTGAGTAGCGGAATTCCGGTCAGTTCTTTCCATTGCTTCTGAACTTCAATCGGAACCGGCGCCGCACATCCGATGCTGGCCTTGATACTGCTTAAATCATAAAGGTCGATCATGTCCGGCCGGGACATTAAGGCGATGAAAAAGGTCGGAGGTGCAAAAATTACATTTACCCCGTATGTTTTGATAATCCTGAAAGAATCTTCAAGGTCAAACAGCGGGATGGGAATGACAGTGCCCCCCTGATAAAGAGTCGGCAACTGATGCAACAAGTAGCCGGAGGTATGAAACATGGGCATGATTGAAAAATTAACTTCCCGGCCTTTCCAAGATCGAAATGCATGCGCATGCGTCAGGGAGTTGAATACCAAGTTGAAATGGGTTTCAATAACCCCTAAAGGCTTACCCGTTGCGCCCATGGTATAAAGCAGCAGGGCGGGATCTTTTTGAGGGTCCACTGTCTCCGCGTCTTCAAGGGGGGTGATCGTTTTTATGGCATCGAAAAAGTCAATGGTCTCTTCAATAGGCTGCTTGGGGGTATCCCAGAAGTATTTAAGAGCACTTGGAATAATCGCATTTGATCCCACCCAGTCTTTCACATTGGTCACGATGATGTTATCAATCAGGCCGTCTTTTTTTAATGCCTCGACTTTGTCATACAGGATATCGAGAATGAAAATATTTTTCGCACCGGAATTTTTTATCTGATAGGTGACTTCATCGGTCTGGTACATGACATCAATCGGGGTATGAATCGCACCGATCATAGTGACCGCATAAAACGCCACAATATGCTGGAGTGAGTTGGGGAGCATGGTGGCAACCACATCACTCTTACCGATGCCAAGGTCCTTAAGCATGGCCGCATATCGACAAATCAGGTCATCTAAATCCCGGTAGGAAATTTTTTTGTCTAAAAAGATGACAGCGGTTTCATCGGGATGGTTTCTAGCGGTATTCCGAAACAGCTGGTAAATAGATACCTTGGGAATAAGGGGGAGGGCTTCCATAAACCAGCTTGGATGACTGATTACATAGGCGTCTTCCGGGGAATAGCCCTGGCCTTCCTCAATCCATTTTTTCGGATATTCAAGGCTTTGATAACAATCCGTCAGCGCTTTATCAAAAAAGTCAGCGCCTGTTTGAAAACGCGGAGGCATTATATTCTTCATTCAATTTCTCCTTTAGGTTATAATTACCTGTAAATGATCAAACTGTCAATCCGGTTTGGTCCTTAAATTCGGAATATTCATGAAATGTACAAAATAAAGTGATCCGGCATTCTGACGGGCCATTGCGTTTGAAGTTAAAAAGACGCAGTGATTGCTTGAGACTGTTTCTCATCCAACTTTTTAAACAAGCATTTCAACTTGACGCATTACCTTATATAAGATACAAATATTAAAAGGTTTTCATGCAAGCAAGACAAATCATCGTCACAGTGCCCACCAGTCCCTTGACGGGTAGAAAACCAAATTTTATCATACGCAGCAGTTTTTAGTAAATATTTGCATATAAGCGTGCAATACTTTTTAATCCAGCGTGGCGTGTGTTGCACTTCAGTTCCAGATAGTATTTTTAGATAAAAAATGAGGAGAGATTATGGGATCTTGTTGCCGACGGAGGTTACTTTTATCTTGTTTATTGCTTGCCTGCGTTTGTCTGTTTGCGTGTAAGGATGCGTCTGAAACGGAAAAATCCGGAAAGTTTATTGTCTCCGAGGTGGAATATAGTGTTCGGAAGACTCATGGAAGCAGTGGAACCGGGAACTCTTTTGTCATTGATGCACACGGTACAATAAAAAATATCGGTGAAGTGGATGTCAAAAAAGTGGTGGTCACCGGTTATTGCAGATCCTGCACGCTTGCGTTTACAAGTCAGAAGTGGTTTACCTCAGACTGCGATAAAACGCCGAACCAGCAGGATATTATCAGTTATCTGTCTGTGGGTGCTGAAGAAAAATTCAGTTTTGAGGAAATCGCGTTTTATTTTACTCATGAGACGTTACAACCGGAGGATATGCCCGAAGAGATTGAAATCGTTATCGAGTCTTTTGACGTGGTTGAGTGACAGGCTCCCGGAACCGTTAACATGTTCCTTTCCGGATATTCTGAAAATCCAAAGCCAATAAGGAAAGCATTGTACAATGAAAAATCGGATTGTCCTTGATTTTGGAAGTTTTGTTTTAGATGCTGAATTGTTTGATACAAAGATTGCAGGGAAATTTGCAAAAATCCTGCCGGTTCAGGTCAGTCTGACGCACTGGGGCAATGAGCTTTACGGGTCTATTGAAGACAAATTGGGTGAAAAAGATCTTGGCGAAGAAAATTCGGTGCCGGCCATCCCGCCCGGCGGCATCGCCTATACCAGTCAGGGCAATTATGTTTGTATTTTTTTCGGCCAGCGACCGGCCTGGGCAGTTGAATATATAGGGCAGATCATTGATGATCAGTGGGAAAAGTTAGTTGATAATCCCGAGCAGGATTCGGTGGATATCCGCTTGAAGTAATTATGGATGAACCAGTCTGACAGAGGGAAAATACGTTTGATATCTGGAAATGTTTCTTGTGATTAATTCCAGTCCGAGAACTGCCGCCTGGGCACCTATATAAAAATATGGAAGCGGGGATGTCTTGCTTCCTTTGTTTTTACGGTATGCTAAAAAAGCTTTTCCCGCTAAAAACAAAGCCTCTTTTGAAAGCGGCACTATCTTAAATCCGCCATTTATCACGGCAT
>JAQIBZ010000151.1 GCA_027858815.1 Desulfobacteraceae bacterium | reverse complement strand
CCATAAATGGACCGTTTTTTCATCAACTGCAACCGGTTTTCCTGCCAGATTAACCGCACAGTGCCTGGTAAATCCCTTGCAAATGAGTTTCTGGCTTTTTGGGTGGGTGATAATATAGTCAAACTGAAGCCGAACTTTTTCAAGCTTTGAAAAATGCGTATGGACCCACATGGAATCGTCGTAATATAATGGATTATAGTATTTAAGACCGATTTCAATAATTGGATAAAGATATCCATTTTCTTCAATTTCTCTGTAAGAATAGGCGACATCGCGCATTAAAGATGCCCGCCCGAATTCGAAGTAGCGCAGGTAATTTGAATGATATACAAGCTGAGAGCGGTCTGTATCCGCATATAAAGTGCGATAAGAGCATCTATGCCAGACGAGACCGTCTGTTTTATTTTTTACAAATCGGTCGTCGCCATTATATTGTTCCGGTATGAATGGTTCGGGTTTCATGGTTATACCCCTCTGAAGCAGATGCAGCAGTTTGTTCCGCCAAAGCCAAATGCATTAGACAGGAAGCAGTCATAAGTTTGTTTGCGTGCAGTATTCGGTACGATGTCAATATCGCCTAATTTCGGATCCGGTATATGATTAACAGTCGGAAGGATATATCCTTTCTGCATTCCTTCGATACTTAAGGCGGCCTCAATTGCTGCAGAAGCACCCAGCGTATGTCCGATTTGGGATTTGTTTGAAGATATGGGAATATTTTTTAACTTTTTCCCAAATACAGTTTTCAAACATTCGATTTCAGTACTATCTCCTTTTGAAGTGGATGTTCCGTGTGCATTGATGTACTGAATATCTTCCGGCTTTATCTCCGCATCCTCAATGGAATCCTTGATGGCTTTGACTATCGTTGCCGGGTTCGGATTGGTAAAGTGAAACGCGTCGGACGTCCAACCCACCCCTAATACCTCCGCTTTTGGGGAAAGGCCGTAAGTCTTCAGCATTTCTTCTGCAGCCAATACCAATACGCCGCATCCTTCAGAAAGAACCATTCCTTTCCTGTCGATACTGAACGGCCTGGAAGCTTGAGACGGGTCATTGAAAGCGCGATCTTTGCTGTCAATTTTAATGGTTGCATTCATATTGGAAAATCCATGGATTATTTCCGGCATAATGCAGGTATCCACCCCGCCGGCAAGCACAAAATCGCAATCTCCATCACGGATCATCCGGGCACCGATGCCGATTGCATGGTTTCCGGATGCACAGGCACCTTGTGGGGAAAAAATCGGGCCGGTGAATCCTAAAAGAATGCCGGCTTTACTCGAAGGAAGATTGGCACAAAGGTTTGGGAGAAGATAAGGGCTTATTTTTAACGGCCCTTTATTAATATAATTATCCATGGCAATTCGAAATGAATCTGTCCCATTGAGGGCCGATCCGATCAGGCACGCGGTTCTTGATTTTGTATCCGCATCCATTACCAAGCCTGAGTTTCGCATTGCTTCACGACAAACCGCCATGGTCAGGATGATAAAATCCGCGTTCCAGTTATACGCTTCCTTGCTATTCACAAAATCTAACGCCATCGGGTCCCAATCAGGAATTTGGCCCACGATATTACTTAAAGATTCGACCTCGCATCGTGTCACTTTCGTAAAACCGGTTTCTCCTTTTAGGGCACGACTCCAGGTTTTGTCAAAATTTTGACCAAGGGGCGTAGCCGCGCCGTAACCAATTATAAATACGCGTCTATTCTTGGGAGCTTTCATAGGGTCCTTGTTACGGTTAATTTATTTTTTGTAAGACAACACATGAATTGCAGCCACCGAACCCAAAAGCATTTTTTAATACAAATTCTTGTTTGAGTTTATTCGGTTTTGTTTGAAGGGAATTAATCGGAATTTCCGGGTCGGGTTGATAATTGATGGTGGGCAGCAGTGTATCCCGGTTCATCCCTTCCATGGCAAAAATAGTCTCAATCGCACTGGACGCTCCCATTGCATGACCAATTAAGGATTTATTAGCGGTTGTGGGGGGGATGTTATCTCTGAAAATATTTTTTAACGCCTCAAATTCAACCTTGTCCCCAATTTGGGTTGAAGCGGCATGGGCATTAATGGCATCGATATCTTCAGGGCTGATCCCGGAATGTTGAATGCTTTCGGCGATGCAGCGGGAAACGGTTGGCACATGGGGGGCAACAAAATGATGGGCATCCGAGGTCATTCCCCAACCGGCCAGTTGAATACTATAATTCAAACCGTGGGTATCGGCAAACTCTTTGGTCGTTAAAATAATTGCCCCGGCACCTTCTGAAATGACAAATCCCCTTCGATTGATTGAAAATGGGCGGCTTGCAAAAGCCGCGGGCTCTTCTGGCTGATTGGGTTTCTTTTTATAAGCGCCGTTCATGGTCGCGAACCCCGCAACAAGCGTCTCAACCAGGGCAAAATCGACGGCGCCGCAAATGGCAACATCTGCTTTTCCGGTTTCCAAAAGCATTGCACCCATAATCATAGAGGTGGTCCCTGTGGAGCAGGCGGTAATACTAGATGTGATTGGGCCCGTCGCATGGGTTAGAATGGAAATTTTACCGCCGACCATATTGATACATGAATTTGGATTAGTAAATGGGTGTGGTAACTTGCCTTCGGCCATCATTCGTCTGTCGGCTTGAATGACGGTTTCTAATCCACCGACGGCCGAACTGAAGGTCACGGCCACACGCGGGGATAATTCGTCGGTGATTTCAATGCCGCTCATTTCAAGAGCCCGATGAACAACCAGCATCGCATACTTAAAAATGGGAGACTTCCAGTTGGCGAGTTCTCGAGGTGATAAAAAAGGATACGGTGACGTATCGATGTCAGGAACTTCTCCGGCGATGTGGACAGGGAAATTATCCGACAATTGAAACCGGGTGAGCGGAGCGATGCCGCTTTTTCCGTTAATACCATTTTCCCATTGGGTGTTTAAATCAGAGCCAAGTGGTGAAACAGCATCATAGCCGACGATGACGCTTTTTCGATCACCTATTGATTTGGAGAGGGTTACCATGGAATAAAGTGATAAAGTTTTGCGAACATTTCATAAACTTCAATCCAGTTTTGAAAATCTTCGGTTGATCTCATATGGGCCCTTTTGTTTACCATAACCCAACTCATATGGGCCGCCCCGTCTTTGCAGGTAGAACACTCCCTTGTCGCTGAAGTACAACAACGATGCATGGTCTGGAGATCCGATGCCCATCGAACAAAATGGATCAGCCGTTTTGGCTGTGGGTTTCGAGTGTCTAGTTGCTCGGAAACTGAAGGGCACTCCGCCCAACCGAAATCTCTACCAAGCATTTTACCGGTTGTAATAATTTTATGGTAATACTTTGAAGAAATAATTGTATCGGGATAGGCATCCAGCATCGTATCCATTTCAGCCCGAAGGTCATTTAATTCTTCCTGGCTCCAGTAAAAACCATCTACGCCTTCATCATTTGAAAGAAGCTGCATGTGTACTTTCAGACCGACATCACGGATTTTTTTGATGATTTTTTCTGTTCTGCCGATTTGTTTGGGGGTTATTGTATAAAGGTAATAAGTGTGAGGATCACCCTCATAATTTTTGCTGGAAATGCCAAACGTATTTTTCCCGCGAAGGAGCTTTTCATCTTCCTCGTCCCCCCAAAGAGAAATACCCAGCGTTAAGTCCGGAAATCTGTCTCGCGGGATTTTGATCAATCCATTGGTTGCACAAAAGCTTGGTATCCGCTTATAGAACATTTCTACTCTGTCTAGACAAAGTGTCGGTTCGCCACCTATCAGGATCGCAAGGTTCACCCCTCTTTCTTTTTCCGAATCTATGAACTGGGCCCATTTTCCCGGATCCATTTCTTCTTCGGCTGCTTGATCTTCACCGGAAGAGAAAAAAAAACAGCCCTTACATCTGAGGTTGCATCTGTTGGTTACATCATATATTGAACTTCGGATATTAAGTTTGGAAATTTTTTGATACCGCACGAACCAGTCCGGATCAAGCAATGAGCTTATAGTTTTCATTTTATACTCCAGGTTTCATTCTACTCAATGTTCAAAAATTTCATGTCCGGGCGGTGCAACCAAATCGGAACACAAATTTTTATCTTTTTCATATCCCCTTACCCATACAGCAAGATAGACACCCACATAATCCAACCATGCACTGAATAAATAAGGATTGGTGGCATGACGAAACATTTTGGCAGTTATCACTGCACTGCCTGCGGCATAATGACGACAATCGGCACAATCGGTATCAGGCACACAACAGGACATCGTCCTGTCCCATGTGAGATCGGTTCGATATTGTCTGAAAGAACGACCAAGCCCGATATCTGTGGATGCGTTCATTCTTGGATATGGACAGGAGAATAAGTCGTGGAGGCCGAGTTTGTGCGTATGCGTTACAATATTGTAATTAGAGAAATATATATTTTCAGGATATTCAGAACATATTCTCTGCATTGTCTTTCTTGTTTTAAGAAGAGAAATGTCGTTGTGGCGCAATCCGCCATCATATCCAACCGGCGCTGAAAACATGTTGAACGTTAATTTGCCATTATTGGTTGAAATGAAATCAACGACTTCATTTATGTCATCAATGTTGTGTGGGGTGACGGTATAGACAAAAACAGCCCTGGGGTCATTTTTATAATTATCCATTTGCCGGCGCAGCATGTTTTTTGCGTTTCTTGTTTTCAGGCTGGTTTGGTCGTTTCCCCAAATAGAGAGATGAATCTGATAATCGATGGATGCGGGTATTCTCTTTAATCCGTTGGTAGCAATGCAACCATATGGGATTTCCCGAAAACAGGTTTCACAAAGATCCGGCACCAGGGAAGGCTCCGCTCCGGCGAGAACAACATACGTGATTCCCCTTTTTTTCTCATTTGTCATCAATTGTTGCCATTTGATCGGATCATTATTCTCTTTTGCAATTGATTTGCTTCCTTCGTAATAATAACAGCCCTCGCACTGAATATTACAACGGTTCGTCATATCATAGGTGGACTCTCGCAGAAAAAAATATTTTCTAACTTTCTCCCATCTTTGTTTTATTTCAGGAATGGCGATGATGTCAGAGAACTTCCATTTTTGAGCGGTCTGGCTTTTTTCTAATAGATTTTGTTGTTTGCTATTCATAGCCACCCTTGCCCTTTCGGTCTTAAAATTCTTGTCATCATGCTTCCATCGTTAAAAGCTGAAGGATATATTCTGCAATAAGACGGACCGATTGTAATTTGGAATAATCTTCTTCGTCAATCGTTATTTCGTATTCATCTTGAAGGACAAGCGCAACAGTTGCCAAATCCATGCTGTCGATCCCTACCTCATCCACCAGATTAATATCAGGATCGAATGTTTCAGCAGTGACATCTTCGATTCTTAATTCGTCGATTAGAATTTTTGCTACTGCCAGGATTGTCTCCTGTAATTGATTCCCTTGTTGCATGGTTACTCCTTTGTGTATAATTATAATACTTTAGATATATTTGTATGTATGATGCCTTTACAAGCAACTTCTTTCTTAACAATTATTTTAAAGGAAAAATTCTCCGGCGTGCCGACAATTTGAGATGCCGTTATATCCATCTCTTCATCAGGTAAAATAATTCGTCTGAATTTGACCCGATGGAATTTTTTGAGAATTATCGGCTCCTTGATGGCCTGGCATATCAAATCAAAGACAATAGAAATCTGAGCGATTGCCGGGAGAATGGGATTCCCCGGAAAATGACCTGAAAACCAGGGAGAATTATCCGGAACAGTCACAGTTGCTGAAATTTCTTTTGACGGGACAAAGAGACTTTTATTTACTAAATACCAATTCATTCAAGAAGCTTAACCGTCTATTTTAATAGTATTTTATTCTTAAAAATATTTTTTGACCATATTAGAGCCTTTTTTTATTTAATTCAATAGTTTTTATTTGACTGTTTTTCTTGAAAATAAAATATGCTCAGCCTTACCATTTCTGCCCGTCAGCTTTTTTTTATATCACATTCATTTTTGGAATTAATCGAAGGTCCTAAAAACGGTTCAAAATGATACCACTCAATCGGATATCGAAACACGGCCGCTTCAAGAATGCGTGCATATTCTTCAGCTGACTTACTAATAATGTTTTCCCGGTCAATGCGGGAAGCCGCTTTTAAAAAGATTGGCGGATGAAGAACAACATGATATTTATGCAGTCCGGTGCGGAAAGCAAAAAAAACCAGAAGGGGAACGCCGGTAAGTGCGGCTATCGTATGGGGTGCTTCAGGAATCGTGATATCGTGGTTTAAAAAAGTCGTCTGAATGGTTTTTTGTTTCAAAGACCAGACACGATCGCCGGTCATGGAGATGATCCCTCCCTGTCTGAGAAATTTGATGGCTTCTAAAATTGCAACCGGGGACCCACTGTCTTGATCGGTGGCTATGATTTGAATACCGCTTTTTTTTAAATGTTCTTTTTGTATCGCTTCAATTTGTTCTTTATTTTTTTCCCCCATGAATAACATTAACGGAACAGATTCTTCCCGTAATAATTGTGCCGCGACTTCCCAGTTCCCAATATGTGACATCAGCAGAATCCCCCCTGTTTTTTGTTTAGCGATTTTTTCCAGGTGATGCCATCCCTCTATTGTAAAGTCAATACGACCGGAATGCTGGAGCAAATATCGATCGATATATAAATGTGTAAAACGATGAAACTGTCGCCAGGCGCATAGAATATGATAGAACGAAGACCGGAATGGGAAAAGTGCCCGATAAAACCTTACGCTTATACCCACTCGTTTCGGGAACAGAAAAAAATATCCCGTGGCAACAATCCAGGAAGCCATATAAAAAATCCATATCCCCCATCGCTGTGAAAAAAATATTAATGTTTTATAGAAAATATTGATCATTATTTGACCCTATTTAAATCGCTTAGCTCCCCAACAATCCATACCTCTTCTCTTTTAGACCCGGACGGTTCGATGGTTTTGATTATAAATCCTTTGGTTATCAATATTTGTTTGATCTTCGCAAGGCTCCGAAAATAATAATTGATACCCATTATTTTGAGCCGTAATTCTTCAATCCTGCGATATAACGGTACGTTGCCTTCCCTGGGAATGGTAACCCGCATAATCAGTTTACCCGTTGGAGCCAGTTTCAATAATAAGTTGTCCAGGGTCAAATTCAAATCAGCATCACTTAGATAATGAATCATATCCAGCATCATCGCTGTGTCTGCAAGACCGGTAAAGTCCGGCATATCCGGTGCACTGCCGTGATCAATTCTACTGTTTGTATTTACCACCATGGATGCAACCTTGACGCGTTCCATATCCGGCTCAATGCCGAATATGGTGACATCCGGATAAAGGGCGCGAATCCAGGCGGCCGGTACGCCAAATCCGCATCCAACATCAATGAGAACCTTCGGCCGGTTCAGATATCGGCTGATTTCCCGGAACATGGGATCGAGCAAGATCTTAAACCTGGCAAACATACGGGGATAGGCATACAAATGCCGGTATAACCGTCGAATTCGCTTCAGATGAGTCGCTGAATTGGGAGTGATTTCCGTTTCTGCCAGTACGATCGGTTTGAACAGATAATTGAGCATGGCGGGCAGAAGGAGGAATGTACCGATCAGGGCAAAACCGATTCCCAAAACCAGAAAAAGCCCCAGGTCTCTCATTAGATTGTGATCACCGGTACTCAGTGCGCCGAATCCGATGAGGGTCGATGCGGCGGCGAGAAAGATGGTCATTCGGATATGGTCCTGGAAAGGGTGGTTGTCCTCCCGGTAGCGCTGATAGGCGCGGATAAGGTAGAGTGAATAGTCAAGGCCCATGCCGATGACCACCACCGAAAGCATCAGACCGGCAAAATTAAGCGGCCGG
>JAQIBZ010000111.1 GCA_027858815.1 Desulfobacteraceae bacterium | reverse complement strand
TATTTTGAAGACGATGTTCCTTGCCTGATAGACTATTTAAAAGCATTGGATTTAGTGATCGGTTTTAACATCAAACGCTTTGATTACAATGTGTTAAACGGTTATTCCGATTTTGATTTTTTATCTTTGCCAACCTTAGATCTTTTGGAATCGATTCATCACCACCTGGGCTATTCCGTATATTGAATTATCTTTTCAGGCAGTTAAGAAACAATATTTTTTTTTAGAAAACGAATAGTTTAAGAAAATTACATAAAAAACATTGTTTATTCTACTAAACTATGATAGTAAATTATATTTAATTTATAACATAACTTTTATTTATTACGCATATTCAAATATCTGGAGGGCAGGAGATTGCAGGAAAAATCAACATTCAAACAATTAAGAGCAGATGAGCGTGAAGTCCGTAAGCAGTTGATAATAAATGCAGCCATGGAACTATTTGAGGAAAAGTCATTTCATGAAATCGGTATGCGCGATATTGCTGTTAAGGCCGGTGTCTCTGCGGCATCCATCTACAGGTATTTTCCCAGCCAGGACGATCTTTTTGTCGAAGCGCTGATGCAGGACATCAATACCATAGAGAGATTATTACAGCAGCGGGTAAAAAGCGGCGATAACATGGAAACCATTACCCTGGCTGTTGTCGACTATATGATTGACAATGAAGCGACTTTTCAAATGATGTGCCATTTTATGATCAAGGGAGAAAGAAAACCCCAGGCGTTAAAAAAGTTTAACGGTGTTCAGCGTTATTTCCTCAATATGTTTGACAATGTGGTCAAACATACCGATGATGCCGGTAATCTGCGTTTAAATACCCAGGCTTTTTTTGCATCACTGGCCGGTGTGGTATTAACCTTTCGCAATTATCCCGGACGCACCGCTGAAGAAAAAAGAAAAGCAATTCATAAACTATCCCTTATTATCATGCGCCAGGGTTCGCTTGAGGCACTTGAACGGGCTTGATTTTTTAATTAAAAATCGGCCTTGATTATCGTTTCGGCCACCTTTTCCGTAGGGTGCGGGGTTTATCCCCGCCCGTTTTTCCGTAGAGCCCGGTATCCAGAGATGAGAATGACTCACACCTTCGTCATACTTGTTTTTCGGGAGGGCATAAAGCCCTCCCCTACAATATGGCCGAAACGATGATCAAGGCCTAAAAATCAAAACAAAATAAAAACAGGGACTAAAATACATCAATCGTATTTTAGTCCCTGTTTTTATTTTGTTGATACGCTTTATTGGCTTCATTATAAAACAGGTCATCTGATTTCTGATAGCGGGGTGAGAAATGAAACAGGGTAAAGCGTTTGACATTTGCCAACCCGGCAAGTTCTCCTGCCTGGCGAGCGGTTAAATGCCTTTTTTTAATGGCATGATCAATATCCTGTTCAAGAAAAGCCGCTTCAATAAACAAGTGGTCTGCGTTTTTGGCCAGTTTAATAATCTTTTCGAGATTTTCCGGGGTATAAGCCGCATCCGCTACATAAGCGATTTTCTGTCCTTGCGTGATAATTGCAATTCGATCAACAAGATCCATTAATTTATATTTTTTTAAAGTAGTTATCGAGTTTTTTTCATATGGCACTTTAACAATTGAGTCAGGGTCTTTTTTTTCACACACTGCCTGTTTAAATCGATCAAGCCATTCTCCGGGAATCAGGCCTGACTCTCTTAAAGCGTCTTTTCGAATATTCACCCGAAATTTTTCCTTAAGTGCAAAACACAGGCTTGGAATACCATGATCTAAAATCGAAGCATTGACACTAAGCGATGCCTCTTCGTGAATTTTTTGCTGACAAAACAGTCGTTTTATTGGTTCATCCATGGCTTTAAAGCCGTTTTGACACTTATATTCTTTGGATGTCAGCTGGTTTTCAGAAATTTCAGTCGCATGAATAATTAATTGATTGGAAAATTTTTCAACAAGGTTCCATGAATAACCCGACAGCTTACCTTCGACATGGGCCAGGAAGCCTTCCGGGCCGTATATATGAAGTGTTTTTTCCCGACCCAGGATTACCCTTAGTAATCTGTCAAAGCCGGCGAAATGATCCATGTGAGTGTGGGAGATAAAGACATGACTGATTTTAAGAATTTCTCTGGAAGACAGGTTGTAAATGTCTCCCAGGTCAAAAGCAATTGCCCGATTCCGGAATGAAAATGATACCAATAATCCCGGATCATCAATAGGATTATTGATCAGGCAGGGTTTGAATAAAGGCGGCATTATTTAGATAGAAATTTTTCTACCTGTTTATGAATACAGAAATAAATTTCTTCGTCTGATCCATAAACATCAACCGTATCTTTGTGATTAATCAGCTTTTCAATAACAAAAGAAGTTACATAAATACTGATGATATTCGGGTTTGGTACAATATTCCGAATGGGTGCAATCTGATAATCAACATCAAAGTCATCTGCATGAATCAGTTTTTCAAGACACTTGGTGATCTGTTCTTCCATGGAGTTTTTATTGGTGGTCTCCACCAGAGCATTTTCAACCAGTTTCATTGAAATATAATTGCTTAATTCTTCCGGTTTTTCCGCAACGGCTTTAATTGATTTTCTACGCTCAAATTCTTTTGATGATGCAATCCTAGAAATAATTTTGGATTCACCAAGATTGCTCGGACGAAATTTTTTTGACATGGGGTTTTCCCTTTTAAATACAAAAATTGCTATATGTTTATAAAATAAAAAATAATAATCTCAACAACGGATGTTTTCAAGTAAAAAGTCATGGAAATTATATTTATAACTTTTCAATGACTGCCTGAATGCTTTTTTTGCCGTTCCAGTGATTCCAGCGCAATTTAAAGGCAATTGTTTCAAAGTAATTTTTATGCATATCCTCTCCTTCAACATTGAACCAGATCGCATTTACGGTTTTCTTTAATTTGGAGTTGCGTTGTTTTAACGTCAGGCGGCGATGATTTTTACCGATGATCTTTGAAAATGTCACCTCCACCTTGTCAGCGCAAAATAATGGTTCCGGATTGCTTTGGCCAAACGGCTGCAGCAGGGAAAATGCATCAATCAGCTGGTCAGAAATCATGTCAAACTCCAGACGGCAATCGATTCGTATGCGTGGCGTGAACGCATGATCCGCTGTCATCGTTTCAATGACTTTTTCAAACTGGCTTTGAAATGCTTTCAAATTTTTTCTTTTTATGCTCAAACCCGCTGCCATAGGATGTCCGCCAAAGCCTTCCAGATATTGCGAGCATTGGCACAAGGCATCATGTAAATTAATACCGGGAATGCTCCGGCCGGAACCTTTTCCAATATCGTTTTTGAAGGAAATTAAAATTACCGGGCGGAAAAATTTATCCACCAGTTTGGATGCCACGATTCCCAACACGCCTTCATGCCACTCCTGTTTTCCGAGAATGATAGCATGTTTACTAATCTGTTCCGGTTCTTCATTAAAATACATCAGTATGTGATGAAAAATTTTCTGTTCTACTTCCTGACGTTGCAAATTCATCGTATTTAACTTTTTGGCCAGTGTAAATGCTTCATCAACATCTTTTGTGGTTAAAAGCTGAACTGCGATACGCGCATGATCCATGCGGCCGGCCGCATTTAAGCGGGGACTCAGCCTGAATGCGATGTCTTCTGCGTCAAGTGTTGTTTTATTGATGCCGCTGAGCTTGATTAATGCATCAAGACCTGGTCTCGGGCTGGTATTAATGACTTCCAGTCCGGCCTGTGTCATTATCCGGTTTTCATTGATCAGGGGTACGATATCAGCAATCGTACCCAGGGCCACTAAATCGCACACGTCTTTTAAATTAGGCTCCGGACGATCGTCCCAGAAATGGATATCACGAAGATGCTTACGCAGGCTGATCAGGAGGCAGAACGCAACGCCAACCCCGGCCAAATAGGATGACCCTGACGGGCAGTCATTTCTTTTCGGATTAACAACCGCCACCGCATCCGGCAGGGTATCTGAAATGGTATGGTGGTCTGTTACAATTATATCAATTCCGGATTGTCTGGCATAATCGATTGCATCATGACTGCCTGACCCGCAGTCGATGGTAATTAACAGATTAAAGACGCCCGGTATAGCTACCTGTTCAATTTGATGAACCTTCAGTCCGTATCCTTCTTCAATACGATGGGGGATGTAATAGGTCACATCTGCCCCGGCTGTTGTCAGAAATTCATATAACAAGGTGGTAGACGTAATACCATCAACATCATAATCCCCAAAAACAAGTATTTTTTCTTTGTTTAAAATTCCCTGGGTGATTCGTTCAACCGCTTTATCCATGTCAATTAAGGTTTGAAATGACTTGATATTGCTTAATAAAGGGTTGAAAAACGCTGAAATGGATTTTTCTGTTAAGATTCCCCGGTTTGCCAGAATTTTTGCGATGATCGGGTGGCAGCCGATATATTTTTGAATGTTTTGGACGGTTATCGGGTCCGGATTCAGAATTTCCATTTGTTTTTTCATAAAAGGGCATATAACTTATAGCGCTACATGAAACAATGATATTCTTCATTTTGATTGGACTTGAAGTTTTTATTGTCATATTTAAAATTCAGATGGTATGTTTTAAAAATGGTATAGGTGGTGTTCCTTTGAAGACAATAGGCAAATTATATTCGATTGAAAAAAAATCAGTCGGTTTTGTAAAATTTATTTTTGAAGCATATGACGGCATTGCGGTAGTTGAAACCATTGACCGGCATGCATCTATAATTAAACTCCATATCGCGCCCGGTTGTGAGGCAGATGTGGATAATGTGCTTATTGAATTAAAAAAAGAAATATTAATTGAACCCGTCAGCGCAGATGTGGTCTCGGATAACAAAAATTAGATATGAATAAAAAAAACGTATATATTAATACCATCGGTTGTCAGATGAATGTTTATGATTCCGTTCAGATGGCCAAAGTTTTAAAACTGAATAATTATGAACTGGTTGATTCATTTTCAGTTGCTGATCTTATTATCGTGAATACCTGTGCAATCAGGGAAAAAGCGGTTCAAAAGCTTTATAGTTTTCTTGGCCGGTTGAGTCCTCTGAAAAAAAAGAAACCCCACCTGAAAGTCGTTGTTGCCGGTTGCGTTGCTCAGCAACAGGGTGCAAAGTTAATTGATCGGTTTTCCCAGGTCGATATTGTTTTAGGAACCCATGCTATCAATCTATTGCCGGATTTGCCGCAAAGGATTGAAAAAAATCCGCAACCCATTATCGAAATTGAGATGTCTGAAAAAATACTGGAAACTGCGCCTTCCGCCATTGCGATAACCCGGAAAAAAGAAGTAAACGGTTTTGTCACGATTATGCGGGGATGTGATAACTATTGCACCTATTGTGTGGTCCCCTATGTTCGCGGCCGGGAGACCAGCCGTAAACCGGAATCTATTATTGGTGAAATTCAGATGCTGGTGCAATCCGGTATAAAAGAAATCACTCTTTTGGGCCAAAACGTGAACAGCTACGGTGTAAAGGAAAAGATGACATCGTTTCCCGAACTGCTGTCCATGGTTAACGATATTGAGGGGTTGGAAAGAATCCGGTTTGTGACTTCCCATCCTAAAGATCTTTCCGACCAACTGGTTGCTTCGTTTGGTTCATTGAGTAAAGTATGCAATCATATTCATTTACCGGTACAATCGGGATCAAATCATATCCTGAAAAAAATGAATCGTAAATATACTCGGGAAACGTATCTTGAAAGGGTTGATAAGCTTCGGGCAGTTTCCGCAGGTATTGGGATTACAACGGATTTTATTGTCGGATTCCCTGGGGAGACGGATGATGATTTTGATGAGACCATCCGCTTGATAGAAGCTGTTCAGTATGACAGTGTCTTTGCGTTTGAATATTCTGATCGCCCGGAAGCCCCGGCTGCCCGTTTTTCAGATAAAATTGACTCAGACGTCAAACACCAAAGACTCCAGCGACTTTTTAAATTACAAAAAGAAATCACAAGAAAAAAACATCAGTCATTGATCGGCCATACTTTTTCTGTTCTTATTGAGGGAGCGAGCAAAAATCAGCTGAAAAACAAATCTACATCCGCAACAATAGAACTTTCCGGCAGGACTTCCGAAAATCGGATTGTCAATTTTAACGCTGCTGCTGACTGGAGGATTGACATTGATTCTATAAAAGGTCAGACTGTTGTTGTTAAGATCAATAAAGCGTTTTCAAATTCTCTGTTCGGCGTTTTATTAAACGATCAATTAGAAAACCTCATAACTGAGGGAGACCATTCTTATGTTGCATAAAATGAATATCGGCGGCCTGGCTATGGACCCATCGTCAAATGCGCCAATCCTTATACTAAATGCTGAAGACGAAGACTTTTCAATTCCGATCTGGATCGGGCTGCTCGAAGCCGCATCCATTGCTTCTGTCTTACAGGATATTTCTTTTGACCGTCCCATGACCCATGATTTGTTTAAAAATTTTATTGAAACGGTTAAGACTCAGGTGACGCGCATTGAAGTCTGTGATCTGAAGAATAATACGTTTTATGCCAAGATTTTTTGTATTTCAAAAGATGGCGATTTTATCTTAGATGCACGCCCGAGTGATGCCATTGCGATGGCATTGCGTTTTAAAGCAGAAATTTTTGTCGATGATTCAGTGGTCGAGAGTTTAAAGGTTAAAAACGGGGAATATGAAATTGTTGACGACAGTGATCAGGGGAAAAAATGGGAAAAATACCTTAAGGATCTCTCCCCGGAGGACTTTGGTAAATATAAAGTATGATGGCTTCGTAAAAAGTCCAAATTCTTTGTTGCGCTGCATCCCTCGTTTCTTCATGGTACGCTAAGTACAAATTATCACTCAGGATTTGCGCGCCTCGAATTTGGAACTTTTTTCTTTGCCATCGGAACCTGACTTTTTACGAGTTTGTTAAGTGTAATTCATCTGAAATTATAAAGAATAAAGTATGATTGATCTGCATTCACACACGATTTTCAGTGATGGGGTATTAATTCCGGCTGAACTTGCCCGCCGTGCAGAATACAAAGGGCTTCAGGTAATTGGCATAACAGACCATGGGGATATGTCAAACATTGATTTTATTATTCCAAGGCTTGTTGCTGTTGCCAAAGAACTGAATCCCGTATTAAATATCAAAATAATACCCGGTATCGAAATAACCCATGTCCCGCCATCTTTAATTGCCGATACGATTGCAAAATCCCGAGACTTGGGAGCCCAGATAGTCATTGTCCACGGAGAAACTATTTCGGAACCGGTGGCCAAAGGAACTAATCGTGCGGCAATTAATGCCGGAGCAGATATTCTTGCCCATCCGGGGTTGATATCAGAAGAAGATGTCCGGGCGGCAAAAGATAATAATGTGCTGTTGGAAATTACAGCCAGACAAGGGCATTCTCTTACCAACGGACATGTTGCACAGCTTGCTGCGAAGATCGGTGCTAAAATGGTTATTAATACCGACACACACGCACCGGGAGATCTTATTGATGCTGAATCGGCAAAACGGGTTATCTGTGGTGCCGGGTTAGATGTAGCGTATTTTGCAAAAATGCAGGAAAATGCAGCCGCATTAATTAAAATTCTTTGAAAACCGATTGTGATGAGCATTTTTTTTACAATGCACTGGATAAAAAAACTTGACATTTATTTTTGAATCATGGAATTTAACTTTTAATTAATTTTTTTTCTAATTCTAATTCCGCTTTCAAACACAAATAGATAAAATATAAGAACAATGAAACAAAACACGGGCATAAATTTTGATTTTTACTTTTGGTATTTTAGCTATTTTTATTTTTACGCCAAGGGTTTGCCTGTGCGATAGTAAGTAAAACAACTAAAACACAAAGTCGCGGGCAGCCCAAAGCCTGCGGCTTTTTTATTTTAAAGCCGTGTAGATAAAAATCTTCACGGCTTTTTTTGATGGCGTCGTCAAAAGTCCCATCTACTGCGTTGTAGATGTTTTTCAGGCACTCAAGATACTACATGTATAATTTCGAGCCTGAAAAACCTCTACGTCTTGTATATAGAATTTTTAACTTAGCCATCCAGTTGCTTTTTACGGGACCAGGTTTTTAATTAACTATAAATTATTTTAAAGGAGTACCAAGATGACAATTATCGGTAAGCATATTCGAATGGAACGGATCATGGATCGAAAAACAGGGCGTACCATTATAGTACCTTTAGATCATGGGGTATCGGTTGGTCCTATTGATGGTATCAGTGATATAAAAACAACGGTTGCAAAAGTGGCTGAAGGTCGAGCCAATGCAATTGTCGAACACAAGGGTCTCATCGGTGCCGGTCATCGCCGGGGCGGTTCTGATATTGGACTGATTATTCATTTGTCTGCATCCACATCTTTGTCCGTTTATCCGCATTCCAAAACCCTTGTCTGTACTGTTGAAGAAGCCATTAAATTGGGCGCGGATGCTGTTTCAATTCATGTTAATATTGGTAACGGCCAGGAAAAAGAAATGCTCAATGATTTTGGAAAAGTCAGTTATGAGTGCCGAAATTGGGGAATGCCGTTACTTGCCATGATGTATCCGCGTGGAGAAAAAATTAAAGATGAATATGATGTAGAGGTTGTAAAGCATGCTGCCCGCGTAGGCTGTGAAATGGGTGCTGACATAGTAAAGGTTTCATATACCGGTTCTCCGGAATCTTTTTCAAAGGTCGTAGAAGGGTGTACCGTCCCGGTTGTTATTGCCGGCGGGGAGAAAATGAATTCTGACAGAGATATTCTGGAAATGGTTAAAGGCTCTATTGAATCTGGTGGTTCCGGAGTTTCCATCGGCCGCAATGTGTTTCAGCATAAAAATCCCACACAGATGGTTAAAGCCATGGCCGCCATTATCTTAGATAACGGGTCTGTTGATGATGCATTGAAAATTCTTGAATTGTAAATTTTATGGTATGGCATTTGATTTGGGTATAAGCTTTGATTTGCTTTTTGTTATCGGAAAGGTTTAATTTTGTACTTAAAATTGAGAGGATACAGTTCATGCGAAAGATTTGGGTAAAAATAGACCCCTGGAATAAAGACCTGGTTACGACAGCCATCGAAGGCGGTGTAGATGGTGTGATGGTGCCCACCGGATATGCTGAAAAAGTGAAAGCGCTTGGGCGTATACAAACGATATCTGATGACGGAGATATTAAACTGGGAGAAGATGTCGTTGAATTTACGATACAAAGCGGTGAAGATGAGGATGAAATTGTAAAACTGTGTAATGATAAAAAGGTAATTTTAGAGTGTACGGACTGGTCAATTATTCCGCTGGAAAATCTAATCGCTAAAGGTGCTAAAGGCGTCATCGCACAGGTTCATAATCTGGAAGACGCTCAAACCGCTTTTGGCATTCTTGAAAAAGGCGTGGATCATATTCTTTTTTCCACTGATAATGTATTGGAACTGAAAGAAGCGCTACGCGTACTGCGTGAAAAAACGGATCAGATCTCTCTTGATATTGCTGAAATTACGGATATCAAATCCGTCGGAATGGGGGATCGGGTGTGTGTTGATACCTGCACGGAAATGAAAATGGGTGAGGGCATGCTGGTCGGTAATGCCAGTAGCGCTTTGTTTCTGGTCCATTCTGAGAGTATTGACAATCCCTATGTTGCTGCCCGGCCGTTTAGGGTGAATGCCGGAGCCGTGCATGCATATACAAGGGTGCCGGGTGGTAAAACACGTTATCTCTCTGAACTTGCATCGGGTGATCCGGTGCTGATTACTGATTTTACAGGCAGCGCCACTGTTGGAACGGTTGGACGGCTTAAAATTGAAAAACGTCCAATGATGCTGATTAAAGCAAAGGTCGCGGGAAAAGAAATTAACACAATTTTGCAGAATGCTGAAACCATCAGACTCACTGATCCCGAGGGAAAACCTGTTTCTGTTGTAAATTTGCGGCCAGGGGATAAAGTGCTGGTTGCGATTGAAGATAGCGGCAGGCATTTTGGCATGAAGATCAATGAAACCATAACTGAGAAATAATTCAGGGGATTTTACACAGTATGAACGATACTGAGAATAATCAGCCGGACAGTAAAATCAGTCAATTGAGACGCTCTATCAATGACATTGACAAATCAATTCTGGACTTGATTAATAAACGTCTGTTAGTTGCCAAAGAAATCGGAGATATTAAAAAGGAAAAAGGCAGCTTTGTTTATGACAAATCCCGTGAAAATCAGGTCATGCAACGGCTGAACGATTTAAACCAGGGACCGTTTAAGCAGCAGGCGCTTCATCAGATTTTTACGGATATTATTTCTGCGTGCCGGGAAATTCAGACGCCGACAAAGATTTCATACCTCGGCCCGGAAGCCACTTTTACGCATATCGCGGCCATGGAACTCTTTGGTCATTCGTCGACATATATTCCACAAATCGGCATTCGTGATGTATTTATCGATGTGCATAAAGGGCAAAGCGATTATGGTGTCGTACCGGTTGAAAATTCCATTGAAGGGGCAATTAATCATACACTGGATCTTTTTTTTGAATCTGATCTGAAAATTTGTGCAGAAAAATATTTAAATATCTCGCATGCGGTTTTATCAAAATCCAGCCGGATTGAAGATATTGAAGTGATTTATTCTCATCCCCAGGCACTGGCCCAGTGTCGGGGCTGGATAAGAAAAAATCTTCCCAATGCGGTTTTATCAGAAACCAACAGCACTGCTCACGCGGCTCAGAAAGCATCTCAGGAAGAAAAGACCGCAGCCATTGCCAACAGTGAAGCGGCCCATATTTATGGACTTCAGATCCTTGAAACCAACATAGAAGATCATTCCAACAATATCACACGATTTCTGCTGATCGGCAAAGATGAGCCCGGCCCGACCGGATGTGACAAGACGTCCATTATGTTTGTTATATCCCATGTCCCCGGTGCATTATTCAAGATCCTCGAGCCCATTGCAGAATCAGGCATCAATATGTCAAAAATGGAATCACGTCCGACAAAGCATGAGAACTGGAGTTATTTCTTTTTTGTTGATTTTGACGGACACATTGCCGATGAAAAAATTAAAAAGACCATTGATCGGATGCAGCCATACTGCAAATATATCAAAATTCTGGGGTCCTATCCACGATCTCAGGAATGAGGGGAGTATTATCTGAGCCGCGACCGTGAGGAAGCGTATAGAAATTAATGCAAAATGAGATGGAAAACCCATGCTGAAAATAAAAACTGAAAAAATTCATGATGCAGCTATCACAGTTCCGGGGTCAAAAAGTTATACCCATCGTACATTTATTGCCGCTGCTTTGTCAGACGGGTTATGTCAAATTGAAAACTGGCTGGACAGTGATGATACGAATTATACTTTGTCTGCATTAAACCAATTTGGTGCATCTTTTGATAAAACACCAGATGGAGTAACCATTAACGGTCGCAAAGGTGAAATGGATGTCAGTGAGAATCCTATTTTTCTTGGGAACTCAGGGACGTCCATGCGGCTGCTGACCGCATATGCAGCGATTGGTAATGGTCGCTATTTGTTATCCGGTTCTGACCGGATGCATGAACGACCGATACATCATCTGTTGGATGGTTTAAACCAGCTGGGCGTAACTGCAAAATCTGTAAATGATAACCAATGCCCGCCAGTTGAAGTGATTGGATCAAAGTTGAACGGCGGAACGATTAATTTAAACTGCAGTATCAGCAGTCAGTTTCTTTCCGGTTTGTTGTTAATTGGTCCTTACACAAAAAATGGGATGGAAATTCATGTGACCCACGGTCCTGTTTCAAAGCCTTACATTGACATGACAATTGATATCATGTCTCAGGTTGGTGTTGAAATTGTCAGAAACGGATATGATTATTTTAAAATTGCAGGCAACCAGATTTATAAAAGTGGAAGCTATATTGTTGAACCGGATTGTTCCCAGGCCAGTTATTTCTGGGCGGCTGCAGCAATTACCGGTCATTCAATAAAAGTAAACGGAATATCTAAAGAATCCAGCCAGGGTGATGTTCGGTTTGTTGATGTTTTGTCTGCAATGGGATGCCGGGTGATCCATGAACCTGACGGCATCACTGTAAAGGGCGGTACCCTTTCCGGAATCGAAGTGGACATGGCGGATATGCCGGATCTGGTTCCGACACTGGGTGTTATTGCCGCATTTGCTGAAGGTGTCACGGTCATTAAAAATGTCGCCCATCTGAAAGTAAAGGAAAGTGACCGATTAAGCGCTGTGATTAATGAACTGACAAAGATGGGAATATCAGCAAGGTCAGAAAATGACAATTTGATCATTACCGGCGGAAAACCGCATGGGGCTGTTATCGAAACCTATGATGACCACCGGATTGCCATGTGTTTTTCTGTTGCCGGGCTCATGGTGCCGGGAATAGAAATTTTAAATGAACAATGCGTTGAAAAATCTTTTCCCACCTATTGGGAAGTTTTTGACGGATTATATGTGAGGTAAAAGGTAGAAGGCTGAAGGTAGAAGTCGAAATGAGACCAGTTTATTACTTACAAAGAACGCCATTCTGATAAAATCTAAAATCAGATTTAACGAAAGGTAAGATAAGAGTATGTCAGGAAGTTCATTCGGAAAATTGTTTCAAATAACAACCTGGGGGGAATCTCACGGTAAAGGTGTCGGTGTTGTGGTAGATGGGTGTCCTCCGGGAATTGAAATGAATGAATCAGTCATTCAGAAAATGCTGGATCGGCGCCGACCTGGTGGATCAATTACAAGTACGTCCCGCAAGGAGTCAGATACGGCTAAGATTCTATCCGGTGTTTTTGAAGGCCAAACAACCGGCACGCCCATAAGTATTATGGTGGAAAACAAAGATGCTAAATCCAATGCTTACAATTCCATTGCCAACACCTATCGACCCGGACACGGTGATTTTACGTATCAGGCAAAATACGGAATTCGCGACTGGAGAGGGGGAGGGCGGTCATCAGCCAGAGAAACTGTTGGAAGGGTTGCAGCGGGTGC
>JAQIBZ010000105.1 GCA_027858815.1 Desulfobacteraceae bacterium | reverse complement strand
TGATTTAATATTAGTTCCCATAGGACCTAATATTCTCCTCCTGAAAGAATCCTTCCCCACCAGCCACTATAAAATTATTTAAGCCCGGCTATTAAATTTTTTAATAGCCAGGCCGACTACATTTGTCTGATTGCCTGGCTAAAATTTTTGTCTTGTTTTTATTATTTAAATAATATTCCAATAATTCAATATATTATATTTTTTTGATATTAAGTTAAATGAATCCTGAGTTATGGCATGAAATTTGTATTAGTGAGTATCAGGATTAAAAAAAACGATTGGAGGATTTGAATGTCTAAAGAAAGTGGTTTTACATTGATGGAATTGATGGTGGTGATCGCTATCATCGGAATATTATCCGCAATCGCAATCCCCAATTATATCACTCATCGCAATAATCAACAGGTCAGTCGGGCTGCCAGGGAAATCTATTCCGCTCTCCAGTCCGCTAAAATGACCGCTATTACAGACAATATTAATGTTTTTGTGGCCTTCTCTCCTGGAACAGGCAGTTCCGGCACCTATCAGGTGTTTGAGGACCTAGATAATAATAATGCCTTAGATGCAGGTGAAGGAATCGGATCCGGCCAAATGCCTCCAGGCGTTGAAATGGTGAGTGCAAATTTTGCCGGTGGTGGCCCTACAAGGTTTACCCGTTTGGGGATGACCACAGGACGGAATGGCAGGGCTATTGTTACAAACGGTGATCGCACGGCTGATGTTGTTGTCAATACAGTGGGTGGCATAAGAGTGGATTAACCAATACATAGGAATAAGCAGCATGTTTAAGTTTAAAAAATCAATATTGGTGAATTCGTCGGGATTTACATTGATAGAACTTCTTGTCGCCATGGCGGTGGCATCCATTGTCATGGCGGCCATCGGCAGTGCCTATTGGATCCAGACCCAGACCAGCCGTGAACAACAGATGGTGGTGGGAATGCAGCAGAGTATGCGCGCTGCCATGTTCTTGCTGGAACGGGATATTAAGATGGCGGGATATGATAACGATAACAATAATCCGCCTGAACCAGCCATTACAGTTGCACAGATTGATGGAAACGGAAATTCAGAGCTAGAATTTGAATACATTGCAGAAGATGATGGTTTTGATAATGACGGTGACGGGACTACTGATGAAGCAAATGAGCTGGAGACAATTCATTATCGGCTTTTTGACTCATCCGCAGATACAGATAATTTACGAGATGATCTACAGCGTCGGCCCGGAGATCCACCTGTTGCAGATAATATCGAGGAGATAGAGTTTTTTTATACCCTGGCGGACGGGAACCGGACATTAACACCGGCTGCGGCCGATTTGGAAGACATTCGGGCGGTGGGTATTTCAATAATAGCGCGTACCTCGGCTGAAACACGGGCGGGTGACACCAGGCCTTTTACCCTGCTTTCCGACACTGTTTTCAATCCGCCGAATGACGGGTTCAAACGTCAACTGGTCACCGCCAATATCAAATGCCGGAACATGGGTGATGATTAATGCCATGCAATTCTTTTTTAAATATTTATCACCCTTTTAATGAATCACTTAAAATGTGGGAGCAATCACCCATGCAGCATGAACGAGAAAAATCCCTGTCAAGGCGTCAGGCCGGTTTTACCCTGATCGAAGTGCTTATTGTTATTGCGATTTTTTCCATCGGCATCCTGGGTGCCATGTCTATGCAGATATCCGCGGTCGGAACCAATGCCACTACCCGCAAAAGCACCCTGGCAGTGGAGTACGCCACGGACACCATGGAGCGGCTGATGCAGATCGGCGATGCGGCTGAAGACAACAAATTCGGTATTGACGATGACGGAGACGGGTCTTCGGCTGATGATACCGGAGATGAATCGCAATTAACAGACGGGATAGACAATGACGATGATGGGAGTACAGATGAGGCTGATGAGCTTGAATGGCACCAGCTGCCGGAATTTGCTAATGGCGGCACATTCACCCGGGGTGCTAATGCCTATTTTCCTGAAGATGCGTATTATGATTCCATTTTCAACCTGAATTGGACCATCACAGACATCGATTGCGACGGGGATGGCACAGATGATGCCAAACGCATTGACATCACCGTAAGTGATAATGGCCAGCAAATCATGCAACTGACCAATATCCGCACCAATATCCTCTAAATCAGCAACCAAGGAACTGACAATGAAGTGTAATATTTCTCAGGCCATTAACAACCAGGATGGATCATTGATGGTGATCGCCCTTTTGATCATGGTGACCCTTGCCCTTGCCGGTTTGTTGGTGACGAACGACGCGGTCATGGAAAGCAGGGTGGGCCGCAACTATGCCATCTACAAACAGACCGTGAGCGCAGCAGAGGCTGTCGGCAAGGAATTTATTCAGGCCATCGACACTATTTTTGAGAATGCATTAACTGCCCCCGCTGCAGTGGGCGTGCTTAACGGGAAAACCTGGCAGCCTGAGGACGATTACAACACCACGTTTGATTTTGATGATGCCGATTGGGGCACATATAATCTTAAGACCAGTGACCTGGAAGCTAATAATATCGGATATTTAACCAGTGTGGAAGCCATTGCCGTGCTGGTGGATCAGTCCTCCTCCGCCCTGACACCGGGGCTGGGCGGTACACCTGTGCCGGAATATTATTCTTATATTATCTACTGCCGGGCGGTTCATGCCGGCGCTGGCAACAGCGAAACCATTCTGATGATCGGCTACCGGCAGGAAAAAGTATAAGCCGTTGTGTAAATCCTGCCGCCGGCGGATAATCATCCGGCATCGGTATGAAACATTTAATTTCAGCCATTAACAAGACAACCTGAGGTGATGATCATGAAACCAACGCAATATGAAAACCGGAAAACCCGCCATTGGGGTAAACTGATGGCATTTGTTTTTTGCATAGCTTTTGCCGTCTTAGCCGCAACCCCTGCTTGGGGGGCTGTGGGGGACTGGTGTTATAAAGGTTGGCAATTAGGAATAATAGATTGTAATAATAAGTGCCAAAAATGGAGCTGGATCTGGGATCGCCAGGGCGAAAAGAAGGGTTGCAATCAAGAATTAAATTGCGAATATTTTGGATATGATTACGGGGAATGCGGTGGCAGCGATGAACCTGGTGACACATGCAGTACAAGTGGAAATAACAATCAAGGCATAATTGATTGTTATGGAAATTGTGTAAAAAAGAGTGATGTGTATGGTAGGCACGGTGACCTGAATAACGGAAATTGTGATGCATACCTGGACTGTGAGGTTTTTCAATATGATGGCGGGGATTGCCAAGACATCTATGATTGTTATCTAGACGATGACGGCGACGATTATGGCGACGAGAATGGAGTACCCGTGGCTCGTCTTGCAGACGACAATTGCCCTTCGGATTATGTTGACAACAATGATGACTGCGATGATGATGATGACGCCATTAATCCGGATGCCGAAGAAGTTTGCGACGGTATTGATAATGACTGTAATGGCCTGACCGATATCGAAGACGGGCTTGAAACCGTTACTTATTATCAGGATTCGGATGGTGATGAATATGGGAATCCGGATGTTTCCATTGAAGACTGTGCGCCGCCGGAATATTTTGTAACTGACAACACGGACTGCGATGACACCAATGCGGATATTCATCCCGGGGCTTATGATCGTTGCGAAGACACAATTGATGCCGACTGTGACGGCTCTGACCCGGAGTGTGGTACGACCCCCAGTATCTGTGCGGATCTTGCGGATATGCCTCTGGAAACCCAGGTGGAGGCACCCTCACCCATTGTCATGCTGGTGATGGATGATTCCGGAAGCATGGCCTGGTCCGTGCTTTGCCCTGAAGATAACGGAAGATTTAGTGGTCAAAATTATTATGACAATGATCGGATAGACGAGTACTGGCAATCCCAGTGGGCGGGTTACAACGGCATTTATTATAATCCGGACGTGGATTACATGTTCTGGCCGGCTGGAGATAGTTCGACCTATGAAGATGCGGACAAGGATGAGCCAAAAGATCATCCGAATGAAGACGGAGACCAGGCATTAAGCGATGAGTTTGGTAAATGGGATGGGGTGAGCGTGAAGTGGTCTCATTACTATGTCTGGTCAGACTCTGACCAGGCGCCTTACCTCGTCAATATTACCGGGTTGAACGATAGCTATGGAATTGATTATTACAAAGTGACCACGTGCGGCAATACCGCCTGCAAATGGTCGAATAGTTATGTTCGTTATTATGGCAACAAAAACGATAATACACCGGCCGACGTTAAGACCGACCGCTCCGCGATCGAAGAACGTCAGAATTTTGCCAACTGGTATCAGTACTATCATACCCGGCAACTGACGGCTATTTCCGCCCTCGCCAATATGATAAAAAGTGTGCAGGATGTGCAAGTGGGGCTTCATGCCATTAATTACAGCGTCAATATGATCGCCCCCCGGCAGGTAAACGATTCTCGGGGTCAGATTTTGGATGATCTTTATAAAGTCGCCGCAGTAGGTAGCACTTATTTGCAACGCAGCTTGTATGAAGTTGGCAACTATTATATGGGCGAGGACAGTCCCTATTCCGATGGTGCCGGGGGTGAGTGCCAGCAGGTTTACAGCATTCTTATGACTGACGGCTACTGGAATCAAACTTTTTCCAGTGTGGGAAATGCGGATAAAGATGTTAATACGGATGAGATAGACGGGTTTGACGGCGGACAATTCGCTGATGAGGCTTCCAATACGGTTGCGGATGTGGCCATGCATTTTTACGAAAGAGATTTACAGCCTGATTTATTAGACATGGTGCCTACCACTGCCATGGATACGGCAACGCATCAGCATATGGTGACGTTTGCGATCTCCTTTGGTCTTAAAGGAAAATATGATCCAAAGGATCCTACATATGATTGCCCGGGAAGCATATGTCCTGACTGGCCGGATGACTTGGATAAGTACTCATCGGATGAACGCAATATTACCGATCTCTGGCATGCGGCAGTCAATGGCCGGGGTGAATTTTTGGAAGCGACCAATGCGCAGCAGTTGAGCCATGCATTGCTTGCCATGATGCAGACCGTGTCCAAGCGGAAGGGGTCCGGGGCATCCGTGGCTGTTAACTCCCACGAACTTAAGCAGGGGACCAAAATGTATCAGGGAACCTACAATTCCGCCGGTTGGACAGGAGATTTAAAGGCATATGAAGTCGGAACAGACGGCTTTGTAGATGAAGACAATCCTGACTGGTCAGCCGCGGATTTGCTTGATGCCCGGGTGGCCGCATCCGGCCACGGGGATCGTAAAATATATACCATGGGTGCCAACGGTGGGATTGATTTCCTATCTGCCAATATTGGTTCATTGACCCAAAATCAACAGAATTATCTGGGTGATGATGCGACAGACCGCACTAATTTAGTTAATTATATCCGGGGACTTGCCATCAATGGGTTCCGTTCGCGTCTTACCCGGTTGGGGGATATTGTACATTCCGAACCGAAATTTGTAAACGGATATCTGTATGTCGGCGCTAATGACGGAATGTTTCATGTTTTTGACACTAGCAATGGCCAGGAGGTCTTTGCCTATATCCCCAGTTTTGTGTATCCCAATCTTAAGGAATTGGCCAACCCGGATTACTCCCATCGTTATTTTGTGGATGCCTCCGCATTCATCGGTTATTACAATAATGATGTACTCCTTGTCAGCGGTCTTGGCAAGGGCGGTAAGGGGTATTTTTGTTTAGACATCGATATCAACAATCCCGGATCATTTTCCGCCGCGGATGTCAAGTGGGAGTATCCGGATGCCGGATCTTCAAACGATGAAATCGATAACATGGGATACACATTTTCCGAACCCGTCATTATTAATACGGAAACTGCCGGTGAGGTTTTGATTTTCGGCAACGGTTATGACAGCGCCAATGCCCGGGCCGTCCTGTATGCATTAAACCCAGGCACCGGCAATATGCTGAAAATGATCGATACCGAATATGGAAGTCCGAATCCGGGTGACGAGAATTGCAACGGGCTCTCAACCCCTGTATTTATCGACTCCAATAATAATGGAAAAGCCGATTATGCCTATGCCGGTGATCTGCGGGGCAATGTCTGGAAATTTGACATCAGCGGGGCTGTGGATACCTGGGATGTGGCCTATCAGTCCGGGGGCAGCCCCATGCCGCTTTTTCAGGCCAGGGACAGTGACGACAATCCCCAGCCCATTACCACCCGGCCGGTTATCAAAGGGCATTGCGTCCGGGGTTACTCCGGTTATATTGTTGCCTTCGGTACCGGCAAGTTCAATGCCGCCGGTGATTTCACAGATGTCAGTACCCAGGCGGTGTATGGCATTTGGGACTGGGCACCGGAATGGAATGAGGAAGACCCCACCGGTGACAGTTCGGATAAATATTTCGGCGCTTATAATAGTCCCGCCGCCGGACAATTGTCCAACCTGGCCGCCCATAGTGACTTGTCCGGGGTAGGCGATCAATTGACCCTGCTGTCGCAGTCTCAGTCCGGTGGCACGGTAACCTATAACGAAGAAGATTGGGGATTTACATCATCCAATGATATTAACTGGTTTAATGTTGAGCGTTATATTGATAGTCCCGGTGCCTATGTGAGTGACCCGGCGAATGGTTATCATGTGGGCTGGACGTATACGCTTCCTAACTCCAACTCCGGGGAGCGGGTAGTGGCTGATCCTGTTCTGTGGCTGGATTACGTGCTCATTGTTTCTCAGGAGCCGACTGAAAGTATGTGTAAAGTGGGCGGCATCTCCTATCTTACGGCCCTGAACAGCTGTTCCGGCGCGGCCCCGGATGAACCGTTCTTTGATACCAATGGGGATGGGGAGGTTAACGATGAAGATCTCATCGATGAAGAACCGCCAAGTACATTAGAACTGGAAGATTTTATCACCTATCCACCGACCATGATCGAAGAGTTCCTTTATTTCGGTCCGGGTGAAAGTTATGTGGTGGATACGGATTCATCTAGAGTTATTTTCTGGCGGTTTTTAAATATGAACTAAGCATTATTATCGTGACTGAGCCGGGAGCCCTGATATCCAGGTTTGCTCCCGGACAACAGCCTGACGAAAAGAGGTTTACAATGAAAAAAATAATGGTGATATTGATTGGACTAATGGTAATGGCGGCGACAATTGCTTTTGCCGGTGAGATGAATATTGATGCTATTCTGGGAGGAGCTGAAGCGTCATCGCCAATGAATTGGGATTCCGATATGCCAGTGTGGCAGGTCGGTACCATTGATGCGATCGGCCCCAAAGGTATGGTGACAGATGATGTCGGGTATCGCTGGTCAAAATTCGGTACCCGTTATTACGACAAGGATGGCTCGATTCTGACGTCCGGGGATTTTAAGCAGGGCACGACGGTAACGATTGTTTTAGATACGGATCGCAAAACTATTCTTGCCGTGATTAAAGGTGCCATAGAAAACAATCAGGAAGACAATGAATAAGGATATCTTGCAATGAAAGGGACATTATGCTGAAAATTATCTTTTTTTTGTTTATATTTATTTTTATGAGTCTTCCGGTATCTGGTGAGTATTATCAATATAAGGATGCGGATGGGAACATGGTTTTTACAGATGATGTTGCCAATGTCCCTGCAGAAGATCGCTCCGATTTGACGGTCTACGAATCCGTTGGTAAATTAGATTTTGAAACACCGTCAGAGGTGTCAGATAATGTTGCATCAGACTCTTCAATCCAGGAAACTGTCGCTGGAAATGGCGAAGAGTTATCTGTTGAGAGCCTGAATGTCATGCGGGAGACATTGGATCAGACAGCTGCTTCCCTGAAAGCCGAACATGAGGAACTTGCTGCCCAAAATCCTGGTGTGAATGCATCGAAGCTTCAAAGAGTTGAATATAATAATAAAGTCATTGAAATAAATTCTAAAATGGCGGATTATAAAAAACAGCATCAGGCATATAACGAAAAAGTAAGGGCGTATAATGCCCGAATTTCTCTTGAGAATAAAAAAAAAGATAGCGGGCAAGCCAAGTAGCTATCTGGTGGTTATTACCTGTCCGCCGTGCCGACCATTGTAGCGGAAGTCTTTAGACCTCCGCTGCATGGGTTGTAAATGAACTTACATTTATTGCCCGGACTTATTGAGATGTTACAAAAACGGAAGAATGAGTTTAATGAAAAGGTTAAAGCGTTTAACAGCCAGATCAGCCGGAAATAAACAACACGTCTGATCACCGACGGTTACGTGTAATTCAGCGCGGGCATCTGAACGGGAATCGTTCAGATGCCCGTTTTCTCAGCCGCAGACACACGCGGACAATGATACTTCTATCTGCGTGCATCCGCGGCTAATTTTTCAGGTGTGTGAATCTGCGGCTGGAAATCGGGGGACATACGTATTTATTGGCGTTAAAATGCTCGCGGTTATCCCTTTTTAAGGAAAAAATCTGTAGACTTCGCTTCTGTGTAAAAACCTGACAAAGCAGACCGTATCGTTTTCTATGATAATCCCGATCCGGAAGTCTCCAAGCCGAATGCGATAATAATTGCCTTCGGCCTTTAACTTTTTAAGATTTTTTATATCATTGATGCCCTGGACATCATCCATTTTCTGTATCAACTGCTGGACACGCTGAAGCAGAGATTTATCATGTTGTCGTTTTTTTAAGTCCCTGGCGAAACTCTTCTTAAACTCAAGATTCATGCCCGGTCTTCCAGTATATTAAAAATGTCTTTTTGACTGACAGTCTCTGTATGTTCTCCTTCACGGATTGCACGGCTTAAGGCGATATCTTCAATCGCTTCAACAATCAGGTCATGAAAGACGCCTTTTCGCTCTTCAAGCGTTTCAATGAGCGCTTCTTTAAAAACTTGCTTGAGCCTGCCCTCATCAATGTTTGTTTCCATAATGTATCCCTCCAATTACTGATTGTTAATATCTATGATTGCCTGTAATTTTTCTTTTTCAATAACTGATTGTTTCTGGTTTTTTTCTTGGTATATCGTCAATTATAATATTTTGGGCTCCCTGTATTTTTTTCCCTTGCCGTTCTTGGCATCGCGCATGGCCTGGATGGTTTCTTTTTTTTATGACACGCAGTTCAAAGGGAATGCCCTGATGGGCGATGATCTGACGATAAAACAATTCATAGGCCGCTGAAATGGCAATTCCCAGTTCCTTCAGATGTTTTCAGCCTGTTCTTTGATTTTAAACGTCAGTCTTACATGGGTTGTAGCTGTTTTTGGGATTTTGCGGGCACCTTTATGTACCATAGTGCAAGACATCATGTTTTTTGTCAAATTTCTTTTTCAGCCATTGAATTCAGGAATCAGGCGCAGACGAAAAACGTTCCTGTTTTTTTATGTTGGGGAGGGGTATAAAGATATTTTTTTTGCCGCAGATGGACGCGGAACCACGTAGATAAAAAGGAAAAAAATCCGCGTTCATCTGCGTGTATCTGCGGCTAATTTTTGACGTTTTTCAATTCGAGAAATGGTTATGAGGCCGAATTATAGAGCGCAATTATTCCGGCCATTGTAGGGGAGGGGTTCATCCCCTCCCGTTTAAACAAACAGGGTTTCCGGGAAAGGCAGCCTTCGCCTGATTCGGTTTAAGGAAAATATCGATAGATTTCTTTTCTGTGAAGAATACGATATATGATGATTTCGCTTTTTCTTTTTTCGGCCTTGATCATCATTTCGGCCAAAGCAGGTTTGTCATTCCCGAATGTTTCTATCGGGAATCCAGTTATGTGTTATTCCAAACATAGATTCCGGCTAAGCTTGTCCTCGAATGTTTCTATCGGGGAAGCATGCCGGAATGACATTGTACTGGCCGAAACGATGATCAAGGCCCTTTTTTCATATCCCAACCGGTATTCTCCAAATCGGATTCTGAAAAAATTACCCTTTCCTCCCTTTAACTTTTTAATATTATAATAATTTTCAAGGGTTGAAGATTCGGTGTAAAGTTTTTCCAGAAAAGTTTTTACCTGATCTTTTTGTGGGTCTTAATTTTTTGAATATCTTTTAAAAAGATTTTTTTCAGCGTGATTTTCATAACCGCTTAATCAAATCTCTCGCATGCTCATATTCTATTTCTTCATCGTTCTGAACATCTTTCATGGCTTTCAATAATCCTTCATCAAGAAAGCAATTCCTCAATTTTTTTATATGCTTGATAATCAAGTATAACACTTTTTATATTTCCTGACTCATCTGTAATATATGATTTCGTGATATTCATTGTTTAATCTCCTTTTGGATACCAGAATGCAACATATGACTATTTTTGTCAAATCTCTTCTTTTTTTCAGCGCAGACGAACGCGGACAAGAATACGTCTATCTGCGTTCATCCGCGTGTGTTTGCGGCTGATTTTTTTGAGGATTTGAATGTCATAAACAAAGGAACGGCCTAGGTCATGATTCCAGCTATTGTAGGGGAGGGCTTTATGCCCTCCTGGTTCGGGCGGGGATAAACCCCGCAGCCCTACTGTCTTGGGCGGGGATAAACCCCGCACCCTACGGGCGTATCGGTCGAAATGGTGATTTTGCCGATTTTCTTTGCCTCATATAAACTCATACGAACAAGGATAATAATAAAAGGATTTGATCATCGTTTCGGCAATTGATGATTCATACCTGCGTCTGCCTATATGTATCCGCGTCTTATTTTTAAACAAATTCCCCTGTTGATAAATAATATCTTGTATCTTATATTTATTACGTTTTTTAAGGTATTCAAATTTTGATAAGTGAGCGAGGAAATTTTTGATATGGCCAATGACGTTGAACATCCATTTTCCGATAAATTCGTTTGCGTGGTCCTGGTGGAACATGGCTTGATTAACAAGGAGCAGGCCCTTGAAGTTTTTGAAAAAAAGGAAAAGGTTCGGGAAAATATAGAAAAACAAAAGGCAAAACAAAGCAACGGAGCCTTGGCCGGAGTCAGGATTACAAACCCCACCACCATTGTTGATGTCATCATGTCATTCAAGTTCAAACGGTCAGATAAAGAAGATGTCGAATTGGATGAAGATGCTATTTTTAAAGTCCTGGCCGGAAAATGGGATAAACCATATAAAAAAATCGATCCCTTACAATTGGACCTGAACCTGGTCACTACCACCATCCCCCGCAGTTTTGCCATGAAGCACCTGGTATTGCCTATTGAAGTGGAAAACGGGAATCTGGTCATTGCCACATCCAATCCGTTTAATACCGAAGTTTTTGAGGATATCGGCCGGGTTAGTCTGATGCCGGTAAAAATTGTCGTAACATCTAAATCAGATATTATCCGTTTAATTGATGAATTCTTTGGATTTAAACGATCGATTGCACAAGCGGAAAGTCAGTTTGACAGTTCGTCTGTTGTTGATCTGGGAAACCTGGAACAATATGTACGCTTGAAAACCCCGGATGAACTGCCGGCCAATGACCATCATATTGTGAATGCCGTTAACCATTTGTTTAGCTATGCATTTGATCAGCGGGCCAGCGATATTCATATTGAGCCCAAACGGGAGATATCCCTGATCAGAATGCGTATTGACGGGGTATTGCATACCGTTTATCGTTTGCCTAAAAAAGTACATACACCAATGGTCAGCCGGATCAAAAATATGTCCCGTCTGGATATGGCGGAAAAAAGGCGCCCTCAGGACGGGCGGATCAAGACGGCCAAAGGCAGCATGGAAGTGGAAATACGTATTTCAACCATTCCGGTCGCTTTTGGTGAAAAGGTGGTGATGCGGGTCATGGATCCGGATATTTTGTTTCAGAGTCTGGATCAGCTGGGATTTACGCCTGGTGACTTGAAGCGTTATAATGACATGGTGAATCGACCGAATGGCCTGGTGCTCGTTTGCGGTCCAACGGGTAGCGGCAAGTCCACAACCCTGTATTCTACTTTAAGGCGCCTGTCTACACCGGATATTAACACAACCACTATTGAAGATCCCATAGAAATGGTTCATGAAGAGTTCAACCAGATAGCCGTTCAACCGGCTGTTAACATCACCTTTGCAACGATCATGAGAAATATTTTGCGTCAGGACCCGGATATAATAATGGTCGGTGAACTCAGGGATCTTGAAACCGCCCAAAACGCCGTTCAGGCGGCATTGACCGGCCATTTGGTATTATCCACTCTGCATACCAATGATGCGGCATCATCTATTGTCAGGCTTTTAGATATCGGTGTACCCTATTTTCTGGTGCAGGCTACGCTGACCGGGATTATTTCCCAGCGTCTTGTTCGAAAGATTTGTCCCAGGTGTATTGAATCTTATATGATTGATGCTTCTCAGTTGCGGAATTCCGGGCTGGAGATAAACAAAGAAGGTCAGATCAAATTGTATCGGGGAAAAGGATGTGCCAAATGTCGGGGGACCGGATATTTTGGCCGAACGGCAATTTATGAAGCGTTACCTTATTCCAAGGCACTCCGGAATCTGACCACACAGCATACAGACCTTGCTTTATTGAGAGCTGCCGCATTTAAAGAAAAACTGGTAACTTTAAGGGAAAATGCCATCAAAAAATTGTTGGGTGGATTGACCACATTTGAGGAAGTGATGCGGGTGACCTGGGAAAACGATTAAAATGAAATTAAAAGGGCTTCACCGATAACGGCAGAAGCCCTTTTAATTTTGGAATTCCAATATTATTGGTTATTTTTTTACGATCAGTTTCCGGAAACCGCTAAAGGCAGTACAAGATTACCAGGTATGATTTGCTGTTTTGAGTTGGTAATCAAAGCGGCCGCTGTTGTTTTTTCCGTATGAAGAATGATTATTTCGCCGATAAGATATGGCGTCAGCAAAACATTCTTTATCTCAGCCGGGTTCGGCCGGGCAGATTCCTGCAGGTAGAGAGAATAAAACTGACCGGGCTCAACGCCGTCAACTTCTCCTTTATCGATAAAAATGATTGAAAACTGGGCAATGATTGTATCTTCTTCTTCAGACTTGATGACTTTTCCGGCCAATCCCTGTTTACTTTTCTTGATTGGAATATTGACGGATCTTTTCGCATACGGCATGAGAAGATCATTAATCAGGATATCCCGATAGGTAAAGACTATTTTTCCAATGGCAAATTCAGGTTCAATAGCTGTTATTTCAACGATTCCTGAAAGGAGGTGCTGAATTCCGATATATTCTTTTGTTTCAGGGTCCTTAACGGGATCCAATGTTCTGAAAGTGGTATATTTACTGCCGACAGATAATGGCGGTGCGCCTGGTTCAGGATAGATGTAAACCTGATCTCCGGTATTAATCAAAATGGCATCACCCTGTACCTTGAAGATTGTTCCATGATGGCCAATTGCCGTTTCACGGATAAAGCCGACACGGTCAATTTCTTTGAATGTATGAAGGGGTTTTATCTTTTGAACAGGTTCTTCAACAACCGCTTCGGGCTGTTTTTCTTTTCCTTCCCATTCTTTTTTATAAATAAGAATTTTCTGTCCGGGATAGATCAGGTGTGGATTTGTAATCTGCGGATTATACTGCCACATTTCCGGCCATGCCCAGGAAGAATTTGAAAAGCTGTTTGAAAGATCCCATAATGTATCTCCTTTTTGGATGGTATAGTAAAAACCGGATTCAGTGCGGGTGATATGCTTGTCAACGCCTGCGGTTGCGCTCATGGTTACGAAAAGCATACAGAAAATAAAAGCAAAGGAAAAAAGAAAAAATCGTTTTGGAAGTTTTTTGACTACCATTCCATGCCCCTGTCATTAATTTTGGGTTAGTCAAAATGAACCGGTTTCGCCAAAGCGGTCAAACAGTTTGCTGGCCGATAGTCGGCTTTGCGGTTCCGCCATACTTATAAATTAGGTATAGATTTTTAACCATGTTGTCAAGTTTTTCATTGTTTTCAAGATATTTGAAGGCTTGATTTTTCAATTATTCAACGTTAGGAAATACATTCAAAACCAACAATACTGAGCGTGGTTTTTCTTTGTCAAGCGGATGTCCGGGTGATAAATTAAAATACTATATCCATATCCGCTTTTATTTGTTGCTAAATTGACTTAACCCATCTTTTTCACAATAACGAGCAGATGCTCATTATGAACATATATTTAAAGCCCTTAAAAATTTAAACGTAATTATTCCAGCATATTAAAAATACGGCAATCTGTCTTTTTGTGTGTAGTGCCATAAAATAAAAAATATCTTGTTTTTTTGTTGACACCGGTC